>CAMBSA010000236.1 GCA_945869935.1 Bordetella parapertussis
AAAGGATACAGCGCCGCACAACCGACGATGACCTGGTCGTGCTCGATGACAAAGAAGCGGCTGATTTCCTGCTCCAGCCGTTCGCGTCCCCGGTACACCAGCACGCCCTCGGCTTCGAGCGGTTCGATCAGCGCGAGTATGCCGCCGACGTCGTCGATGGTCGCATTGCGCAATTCCTCCACGCCCTCGGAGGTGATCATGCTGCCCGAGCCGTCGTGGGTGTAGAGCTCGATCAGGATTGCGCCGTCCACCTTGTGCGACACCAGGTGCGCACGCGGGACGCCGCCTCGCACCGCCTCGATCGCGTGTGTGAGGTACAGGCGGGTGTCGGAGGTGAGACCCGCGCTTTTTTCCAGAATCTGCTCGCCGGTCCGGGCCGAGAGTTCGGTGATCACTTCGCCGCGCTCGTCGGCCACCGGCTCGTCGGTGAGGAAGATCAGCTTGGTTGCGTTCAGCGCGCGCGCTGTGGCGACCGCCACATCCTCGATCGAGAGATTGAACACCTCGCCGGTGGGCGAATAGCCGACGTTCGAGATGATGACGATGTTGTTCGCGGCAAGGCAGGCATCGATCGCCTGGGTGTCAACCTTGCGCACCGTGCCGGTGTACTGGAAATCCACGCCCTCGTGCACGCCGTAGGGCTGCGCGGTGATGAAATTGCCCGAGACGGTGTTGATCGCCGCGCCCGCCATCGGCGAATTGGGCAGGCCCTGCGAGAGCAGCGCATCGATCTCCACACGGAGCAGGCCGACCGCTTCCTTGACGCACTCGAGTGCGACCGCATCGGTGATGCGCAGTCCGTTCTTGTACTTCGAGCGCGCCCGACGCTGGCGAAGCTGCGATTCGATCTGCGGACGTGATCCGTGCACCACCACCAGCCGTATGCCGGCGGCGTGAAGCAGATTGAGATCGTGCGCAAGCACCGCGAACTTGCCGTCGGCAACGACCTCGCCGCCGAAGGCGACGACGAAGGTCTTGCCGCGGAACGCATGGAAATACGGCGCGGCGGCGCGGAACCAGGCGACAAAGCGCGAGTCGATGGAATTGGGCATGGCGAGCGATTTTAGCCCGTCAACCGCGGATGCGGTCGAAGCGTTGTTCAGGAGCGCGTGGTGGCCGGGATTCCCGACTTCCGTCGATGCAAAGGAATGCCCATGGAATGCCCATGATTCGAACGTTCATGAATCGGCTGCTGATCCTGCTGGTATTGATGCTCACCTCGCTTGGCGCGCGTGCTTCGAACGACGACTGGGTGACGGTTTCCCGCATGCTTGCGGTGGCGCAGACGGTCCTTTCGGCGGCGCTTTCCTCGCCGCCCGGGGATACCCGGCGCTCCGATGCCGTGCTCGATTCGATTCTCGAAGGTCGCAATGCCGACGCCAACGCCGTCGCCGGCGAGATGTTCGACGATATGCCGGCATCGCTTCGCTCGCAGGTGGCGGCGGTGGCGCGCAGCGCGCTCTCCCTGTCACGCCGGCAGGCACAGCAGGCTGCTTCAACGTCGGTCGCGCCCGGCTTGGGGACGTCCGCGCAGGAGGTTCGCGCCGGGGGCAGGGCGTCAGGCGCGGATCGGACCGCCATCGATGCGCGCCGCGATCTGAACGCGATGGGTAATCGCTACCACGATGCCGGCGAGTTCCTCGACGCGGTGCGTCGCGATGACGTGTTGGCCACGCGTCTTTACATCGCCGGCCGCGGCCTGGACGCACGCGCGATCGAGCGCGGCCGCGATCTGGCCGCAAGCCCGGCCATGAAAGCGCTGCTGGCCGGCGGCTGAGTCGTACCCGATATCGTCAGCCGTCCGGCGGGGCTTGCCGCCGAACTCAGCAGTCACCCATCAGCAGTCATCCCGCAGCTCAGCAGTCACCCCACAAAGCCTGCAGGGCGGCGATCACCGCCAGCGGCGCGGTTTCGGTGCGCAGCACGCGTGGCCCGAAACGGACCGCTTCAAAGCCGAGGCGTGTCGCACGCTCCCGTTCGTAAGGCGCAAGTCCGCCTTCCGGGCCGATCAGCAGCGTCACCGTGTTTGCGCGTTCGAGGTCGCGCAGTCCGCGCTCGCCCTGCGGGGAAAGAAGCAGGCGGGCACCTTCCATCGGTGCGTCGAGAAACTCGTCCAGCGAAATCAGCGGCCGCACCCCGGGCACGCGGTTGCGACCGCATTGTTCGCAGGCCGAGACCGCCACTGCCTGCCAGTGAAGCATGCGGCGCTCCGCACGCTCCGCCGACAGGCGGACGATGCTTCGCTCCATCTCGATTGGCTGTATCGCAGTGACACCGAGTTCGGTGGATTTCTGGATTGCGACGTCCATGCGGTCGCCTGCGGAAACACCCAGCGCGAGTGTCACCGACAGCGCGGACTCGCGTTCGGAATCGCGGTAGGCGGCGATCTTGGCGAAGGTGCCGCCGCGTCCGACACGTTCCAGCCGGGCGCCGTATTCACCGCCCTGACCATTGAACAGCGTGATGTCCGCCCCCGGCGCGAGTCTCAGTGCGCTCACATGGCGCACCACGTGGGGCGGCAGTTCGATGATCGCGCCTGGCGCAAGCAGTGCATCGACATGCAGTCGTGGCGCAGAGGGGCTGGTCATGGGCACGATGTTAGAATCCTGTCGTTGTACGTCGTAGCAATGCGCATCGAAGCAGATTCAACGCAGCGCCGCAACTGCCTGCTGCATCCGGGCGGTTCGGAGTTCCGCGCTTCACCCTCCGCTTCTTTCCTGCTTGCGAACACGTTTTCCCCTCCGGCATAGGTTGTCCAGACACGTGTCTTACCGTGATTTCGCGTGCTTGATTGTGCGCCCGCCTGTTGATTTGCATGCAGCCGATATGCTCGTGCGTGCAGCGTGTACGGCCCCATCGCGGCACGCGGTGTGTACGGACGTATTGCGGCCCGCGGTGCGTACGGCTGTACCCGGATGAGTTTCGCGATCGAAGTTGCCCATCTCTGCAAGTCCTTCGGCGGAGTGGATGCGGTGCGCGACCTGAGCTTCACCGTGCGTCGCGGCTCGACCTGCGCGCTGCTCGGCGGAAACGGCGCAGGCAAGACCACCACCTTGTCCATGTTGCTCGGTGTGCTATTGCCCTCTGCCGGATCCATCCGGGTGCTGGATGAAGACATGGTCGCGCACCGGTACAGGGTCCTCGGTCGGATGAACTTCACCTCGCCCTATGTCGACCTGCCCAAGAAGCTGACGGTGCGCGAAAACCTGACCGTGTTCGCGGGCCTGTACGGCGTTCGGGACAAGCGCGCGCGAATCGCGGAGCTTGCCGCTGATCTCGAACTCGAAGTCTTTCTAGACCGGCCCTACGGCCAGTTGTCCGCGGGGCAGAAGACGCGGGTGTCGATTGCGAAGGCATTGCTCAACAGGCCGGAACTTCTGCTGCTCGATGAGCCGACCGCGTCGCTCGACCCCGATGCGGGCGACAAGGTGCGCACGCAACTCACCCGCTACCAGCGCGAAAGCGGAGCGACCCTGCTGCTGGCCTCGCACAACATGCCCGAGGTCGAGCGCATGTGCGATGCGGTGTACATGATGCGTGCCGGTGCGATTGTCGACTCGGGTTCCCCCGCGGAACTTCTCACCCGCTACGGGCGGGGCACGATGGAAGAAGTGTTCCTCGACGTGGCGCGCAGGCAGGGGGTGGGGGCGTGAGCGCAGCCCACGACGCGGTGCTCGCATCGCCCGTGCAGGCATCGCTGGGCCGCATGGCGGCGATGGTGCTGCGCCATACCTACCTGCTTCGCAAGTCCTGGGTACGCGTCATCGAGATGGCCTACTGGCCGACGATGAACATGGTGCTCTGGGGATTCATCGCCAAGTTCTTCGCCACCAACTCGTCCTGGGTGGCGCAGGTGCCCGGCGTCCTCGTGTCGGCCCTGCTGTTGTGGGAAGTGCTGTTTCGCGGCCAGCTCGGTTTCGCGCTCGCGTTCTTTGAAGAACTTTATTCGCGCAGCCTCGGTCATCTGTTCGTCAGCCCGCTGCGGCCGATGGAACTGGTCGGGTCGATGATCGTGGTGAGCCTGATACGAACATTTATCGGCGTCGGGTTAGCAGTTGCACTCGCCATCGTTCTCTACGCGACCTCGATATTCGATCTCGGCCTGCCGCTGGTCGCGTTCTTTGCCAATCTCATGTTCATGGGCTGGTCGGTCGGGCTGATGGTTGCCGCGCTGGTGATGCGCTACGGCCTGGCGGCGGAGAACTTCGGCTGGGGCGCGATCTTCATCGCCGCGCCGCTCTCGGGCGTGTATTACCCCGTGGAGGTGCTTCCGGGCTGGCTGCAGCCGGTGTCCTGGATTCTGCCCACCAGCCATGTGTTCGAGGGCATGCGCGCGGTGCTCGCACAGAAGGTTTTTCTTTGGCACGAGTTCTGGACCGCCCTCGGTCTGAATCTGGTGTTTCTTGCCGCCGGAGTCGGCGTGTTTCTTGCTGCATTCCAGGCGGCGCGCAGGCGCGGAATGATTCTTCAACAGGGAGAGTAAGTGGCTACCAAGAAAAAAGCGGCATCCGGAGCGAAGGTGGCGGCACCAGTGGGCCTAAGTATCGAGGTCCGGCAGTCCTCCATTCACGGTCGTGGCGTGTTCGCGACCCGGACAATTCCCGAGGGGGCGACCATCATCGAGTACACCGGCG
>CAMBSA010000237.1 GCA_945869935.1 Bordetella parapertussis
GATGACTTCCGGGACGCCCCGAACAGTACGGCATAACCCAGGCTTTCCAGTGATTCCAGGCAGGCGAGAAGTCGCATGTTGTGCTCGACCGTTTTGCCGAATCCGCAGCCCGGATCGACGATGATCCTGTCCCGCGAAATGCCAGACGCGCAGGCGACCTCCGCCCGTTCGGCAAGAAAGGTCCGGACTTCCGCGACGACATCCTCGTAGAAAGGCGAATCCTGCATCGTGCGCGGCTCCCCCTGCATGTGCATCAGGCAAACCGATGCATCGCTTCCTGCAACAGCCTCGAGCGCCCCGGGACTCCTCAGCGCGTACACGTCATTGATCATCGCCGCACCTTCGCCCAGTACTGCGCGCATCACCTCCGGTTTCATCGTGTCGACGGACACCGGGACGGGTGAATCCCGCAGCGCTGCAAGCAGAGGTCGAAGGCGATCGAGTTCAAGACGTGCATCGACCGGGGCCGCCCCGGGGCGAGTGGACTCCGCGCCGATGTCGACGATATCGGCCCCTTCATCGATGAGGCGCCTTGCGTGCGAGATCGCCCTCCCGGTGTCCAGGAGGCGGCCGCCGTCGTAAAACGAGTCTGGCGTGATATTAACAATCCCCATGATGAGGGGACCTTGGGTCCGGAGGACAAATCGCCCGATTCGGACCGAGGAAAATTCACCTTCGTCCGCAACGGGTTCCGGTCGGACCGGATTCCCCGTCATTAATCAGTTCCGCTGCAACTCAGGCAGCCGGCGCCGCTTCGGCCGCGTTGCTGGTGCCGGGTTGCTGCGGCGGTTGCTGCGAGGACTGCGGGGGCTTGGGCGCTCGCGGCGGCAGGCCTGCCATGATGTCGTTGATCTGATCTGCATCCAACGTTTCCCATTCGAGGAGCGTCTTGGCCATTATCTCGACCTTTTCCCGGCTGTCCTCGATCAGTTTGCGCGCGAGCGTGTACTGCCCGTCTATGATGCGACGAATTTCGGCGTCCACCTGCTGCATCGTGGCCTCCGATACGTTCTTGTGCGTGGTGATGGAACGCCCGAGGAAAACCTCACCTTCGTTCTCACCGTAGACCATGGTCCCGAGCGCATCCGACATGCCCCACTGCGTCACCATCCGGCGCGCGATTTCAGTCGCCCGCTCGAAGTCATTCGACGCACCGGTGGTCATCTGGTTCATGAACACCTCTTCCGCGATACGGCCACCGAACAGCACCGCAATCGTGTTCAACAGCCGGTCACGATCCTGACTGTAACGGTCTTCCGTGGGAAGTTGCATCGTGACCCCGAGCGCGCGCCCTCGCGGGATGATCGTAACCTTGTGCACCGGATCAGTCTTGGGCAGCAGTTTCGCCACGACCACATGCCCTGACTCGTGATATGCGGTATTTTTGCGTTCTTCCTCGGGCATCACCATCGAGCGCCGCTCCGCGCCCATTATGATCTTGTCCTTGGCACGCTCGAAGTCATCCATGTCCACAAGCCGCTTGTTTCCGCGCGCAGCAAAAAGTGCGGCCTCATTGACGAGGTTGGCGAGATCCGCTCCGGAAAATCCCGGGGTGCCGCGCGCGATGATGTCAGGCTTCACATCCGGTGCAGCCGGCACCTTGCGCATGTGTACTTTGATGATTTCCTCACGTCCGCGGATATCCGGCAGGGGCACCACCACCTGACGATCGAAACGCCCCGGCCGCAGAAGTGCGGGATCCAGAACGTCCGGCCGATTGGTCGCCGCGATAACGATGACACCGGTCGTCCCTTCGAAACCATCCATCTCCACGAGCAGTTGGTTCAGGGTCTGCTCGCGCTCGTCGTTGCCTCCGCCCAGTCCGGCACCGCGTTGCCGCCCGACAGCATCGATTTCATCGATGAACACGATGCACGGTGCGTGTTTCTTCGCCTGCTCGAACATGTCACGAACACGCGCAGCGCCGACGCCTACAAACATTTCCACAAAATCCGACCCGGAAATCGAGAAAAACGGGACTTTGGCCTCGCCGGCAATTGCCCGGGCAAGCAGGGTCTTGCCGGTTCCGGGATTCCCCACCATCAGCACGCCCTTGGGAATACGCCCACCAAGCTTCTGGAACTTCGACGGCTCCTTCAGGAAGTCGACGAGTTCGCGGACTTCGTCCTTGGCTTCTTCGCAACCCGCGACGTCCGCGAACGTTACATTGTTGTTCGCATCATCCAACATCCGTGCCTTCGACTTGCCGAATGAAAACGCGCCTCCCCGCCCTCCGCCCTGCATCTGGCGCATGAAAAACACCCAGACACCAATGAGCAGCAGCATCGGGAACCAGGAGACAAAGATATTCATCAGCAGGGACGGTTCCTCCTCGGGCTTGGCTTCGATCTTGACCCCGTATTTGAGCAAGTCAGACACCAGCCAGATGTCCCCGGGCGAGTACACCGTGACACGCTTTTTCTCGGCCGTCGACGCCCTGATCACTCGCCCTTCGATCAGTACCTTGTCAATGCGCCCCGCCTTTACCTCCTCGATGAACTGCGAATACTCCATCGGAGCCTGAGCGGTCTGACGCGTATTGAACTGGTTGAAAACGGTCATCAGCACCAAGCCTATAACCAGCCAGATAACCAGATTCTTGAACATGTTATTCAAAGGATTTCCTTCATCGGTTCCGGGACTTACACCCAGTATCATTTCCGCAGTTTAGACCATTTTCGACACTGTCGTTCCACACAGCAACAGCTCACTTTCATCTGGGGGAGGCCGCGATGCGGAGCGCCTAACGCTTTCCGCGCCCAAGAAGGTACATTTCCGCCGACCGGTCGCGCGAGGCGTCGGGCTTCCTGGACGACACCGAGCCGAATGCCTTTCTCATATCCGACATGAATTCCGGGTAACCGCTCCCTTGGAACGCCTTGATCAGCATCGCCCCACCCGTTTTCAGGTGCTCCCGTGAAAATTCCAGCGCCAGCTCGCACACATGTTGACACCTCGCCTGATCGCTCGCAGCCACACCTGACAAGTTGGGGGCCATATCCGAAACCACAAGATCGACCGGCGCGCCCCCCAAAGCAGCCTCCAGGGCTCGCAATACACTGTCTTCCCTGAAATCGCCCAGAATGAAATTGACTCCTGCCAAAGAGTCCATCGGGAGTAGATCAAGCGCAATGACCGTTCCGCGAGGTCCCGCGCGCTCGGCGAGCACCTGCGCCCAGCTTCCCGGTGTCGCGCCAAGGTCGACGATACGCATTCCGGGGCGTATGAGCTTGTCGTGGTCGTCGATTTCCATCAGCTTGAACGCTGCGCGCGATCGATACCCCTGTGCTTTTGCCGCCTTTACAAAAGGATCCGACAGGTGCTGTCGCATCCACTCCTTGCTCTTGGCTTCCCGCTTCAACTTGCCTTACCTCCATAGCCCCGCATGCAAGCGCCGTTTCCACGGCACCCCGACCTCACCTAGAATGCCGCACCATGCTAGACATATCCTCCGCACAGCGCCGTGAACTTCGTGCACTCGCCCATTCCCTTGCCCCGGTGGTTCTGATCGGAGGCTCGGGCCTGACGCCGTCAGTTATCGCGGAAATCGAGCGTAACCTGGTTGCGCACGAGCTTATAAAGATTCGCGCGTCCGGCGCGGAACGCGAGGACAGGGACTCAATGATGCTCGAAATCTGCGCACAGACCGGTTCTGCGCCTGTCCAGCATATCGGCAAGACCTTGGTCATTTATCGGCCTGCACCGAAAAAGGACAAGCCTGCAGGACGCCCTGCGCGTACTTCCGGATACGGCGCATCGGAAAATGCACGACGTTCCGCGCGCAAAGGCGCGGTGGCAAAAGCTCTCGCCCGGTCTGCCACGACGCAATCAGGTGATCCGGATACCGACCGCAAACCTCGTTCCGCGTTCAAGAAGCGTCCCGCAAAGTCCCGCCCCACCACGCGACGCTGAGCCGAACGTGCCGGAACCTTTTCGGTTCCGAAATACTGCCTATTCGTAGCGAACGTCGACGATTTCGTATTCGCGTTCACCGCCGGGGGCCTTCACGACAGCGGTATCCCCCGCATACTTTCCGATCAAGGCCCGTGCGACCGGGGAGCTGATTGAAATTCGACTCTGCTTGATATCGGCCTCTTCATCGCCGACGATCTGGTAGGTGACGTTGTCGCCCGAGGCGAGATCAGTCAGCTCGACGGTCGCTCCAAACACGCACTTGCCGTCAGTATCCAGTTCCTTGGGATCAATCACCTGCGCGTTGGACAGCTTTGACTCGAGTTCGGCAATGCGCCCCTCGAGAAAACTCTGCCGCTCCTTGGCGGCGTCGTATTCCGCGTTCTCGGAAAGGTCACCGTGCGAACGAGCCTCCGATATCGCCTGGATGGCACTCGGGCGTTCGACAGTCTTGAGCCTGTGCAGTTCCTGGCGCAGGCGTTCTGCCCCGGCCACGGTCAGCGGAATCGTAGTCATCGCATTGATCTCTGAAACTCTAAAATAATAAACGCCGCTCCGGTGCGTATTGCACCCGGAAACTGCCGGAAGCGGGGGGGGAACGAAGTACTGCGAAATGACGCAGGAAACACTCGCTATAAAGGTACCACAGTCGCCCGGGGAGCGCCCCTCGCGTCCGAATCAGCTGACAGGGACTCAAGCAGCGTCTGCAGGCGATAG
>CAMBSA010000238.1 GCA_945869935.1 Bordetella parapertussis
GGCGCAGGCGACGCTATTCATCCAGTCGCGGGTTCCGGAACATGCCGAACTGCACACCTTGATGTCGATGATCACGCCGCTTGGCTGGCTCGAGCGCGTGCCTACCTACAAGGACCAGCAGGAAAAGCTGGTCGACAAGGATCTCTCGACCTACGGCTTTCTCGGCTACCCCCTGCTGCAGAGCGCGGACGTGCTGATCTACCGCGCCAAGTACGTGCCGGTGGGGGAGGACCAGGTACCGCACATCGAATTCATGCGCGAGATCGCGCGCCGATTCAATCATGTGTACGGTCGCGAGCCTGGTTTCGAGGACAAGGCCAAGGCGGCCGCGAAGAAGATGGGCAGCCGCAAGGCAAAGCTCTATGCGCAACTGCGCACCAGCTACCAGGAGCAGGGGGACAGCGAGGCGCTTGCCGCGGCGCGTTCGTTGCTGGAGGAGCAGCAGAACCTGTCGGCGGGTGATTGCGAGCGCCTGTACGGCTATCTCGAAGGTGGCGGCCGGATGATCCTGGTTGAACCCGATGTATTACTGACCGAAGCGTCGAAGCTGCCCGGACTGGACGGCGCCAAGATGTCCAAGTCCTACGGCAACGCGATCGCGCTGCGCGAGGATGCGGAGAGCGTGAAGAAGAAGATCCGCACCATGCCAACGGACCCGGCACGGGTGAAGCTCACCGATCCGGGCGATCCGGACAAATGCCCGGTGTGGCAGTTCCACCTCGTGTACACCGACGACAAGACGCGCGAGTGGGCGGCCAAGGGTTGCCGCTCGGCCGGAATCGGCTGCCTCGAATGCAAACAGCCGGTGATTGACGCGGTGCTCGCTGAGCAGGGGCCGATGAAGGAACGCGCCCAGCGCTACCTTGACGATCCCACGCTCGTGCGCAACATCATCGCCGACGGTTGCGACAAGGCGCGCAAGCTCGCGCAGGAAACCATGCGTGAAGTGCGCGAGGTGATGGGGCTGGACTACAAGTGAGCACGGCACCCGAATCCGCTGCGCTTCAGGTGGAGATCCCGACACCGGTCGATACGCCGCATCAGGTGCGCGTGCGCGGTGAACTCCTCACCGAGATGCCGCGTGACTTGTACATCCCGCCGGATGCGCTCGAGGTCTTTTTCGACACCTTCGAAGGTCCGCTCGATCTGTTGCTGTACCTGATTCGCAAGGCCAATGTCGACATTCTCGACATATCGATGGCCAAGCTGACACTCCAATACATCGAGTACGTCGAGATCATGCGGGTGAAGAACCTCGAACTCGCCGCCGAGTACCTCGTGATGGCTGCGATGCTGATGGAAATCAAGTCGCGCATGCTGCTCCCGCGCGCCAAGCATGAGGAGGCGGGCGAGAAGGATCCGCGTGCCGAGCTCGTGCGACGCCTGCTCGAATACGAACAGATGAAAGCCGCCGCACTCCGGATCGATTCGCTGCCGCAAGTCGGTCGTGAGGTGTTTGCGGTCGAAGTGTGGATCGAACGCACGCTCACCGAACGCGTTGCTGGCGTGAGTCCCGGTGATCTTGAGGCAGCCTGGCGCTCGCTGCTCATGCGCGCAAAGGTGACGCAGCACCACCGCATCACGCGCGACGAGCTTTCCGTGCGCGAGTACATGACCCTGATACTTCGCCGCCTGACCGATGCGCACGAATTCGTGGAATTCGTTGCGCTCTTCGACACCTCCAAAGGCGTGCCGCTGCTGGTGGTGAACTTCCTGGCGGTTCTCGAACTCGTGCGCGAAAGCCTGATCGAGGTCACCCAGTCGGAGCCGTTTGCTCCCATCTACGTGAAAATTGCCCATGCTCAATCCGAGTGAAGCCAAGACCGTCCTCGAGACGGCACTACTCGCAACCCAGACGCCCCTGTCCATTGGCGAATTGCGCCGCATGTTCGAGGAGGAGATCGGCGCGGATACGGTTCGCCGCCTGCTCGACGAACTGCGTGATGAATGGCGCGAAGGCGGCGTCGCCCTGGTTCAACTAGCCACCGGCTGGCGTTTCCAGACCAAGCCCGAATACCAGAACTACCTCGAGCGTTTGTCGCCCGAGCGCGCACCGCGCTATTCGCGGGCGGTGATGGAGACGCTCGCGATCATTGCCTATCGGCAGCCGGTCACGCGCGGGGACATCGAAGATATCCGCGGCGTGGTAGTGTCGCCCAACATCATCAAGGCGCTCGAGTCACGCGGCTGGATCGACGTGGTCGGGCACCGGGAAGTTCCGGGCCGGCCGGCCTTGTACGCAACCACCAAGGCATTTCTCAACGACCTCGGACTGAGATCGTTGCAGGAATTGCCGCCGCTAGACGAGATTGCACGAACCCTTGAACTCAACCAAACCCCCCAGACGACCGAGCGGCCCGCGCCCATCCAAATCAGCGGGGAGTCCGCGAACGAGGAATCCAACGAGCGGACCGACGACGAGGAATCCCTCGGGCAGGAGGACGACGGCGGGCGCGAAGAAGGCGACATGGCACCGGCCGCCGCGGCCGACGACGCATACGCCGAGGGGGGAGAACCCGCGCAGGGCTCCGCAGGAGATGCAGGCGCCGGGGGAGTCGATGGATCCGGAGAACCCGCAACGGGAGAGCCGGAGCAGGAATCCGGCGTCGAAACAGCAAGCGTGGAACTCTCCGAGCACGACGTTCGGCCCGAGGATGAAGTCCGGGACGAAGATGTCGTTCCGGGAGCTGACAAGTCCGACGGGGCAGCGTAGGCCGGGTTCGGGGGCACCGTATTCGCAAGGCGAAGAGTGGTCGTCCAATCCGGGCGAGGTCCTCCCGCGTCGCGCGCCCAAACGCAAGTCGGCCCGACGCGGTGGGCCGTCCAATTCACCGTCCCGCCCGACTCCCGGCGCGACTGCCTTCGTGCCGCGCAATCGGGGCGGTAGACCGGTGCCTCGGATCGAGCCCGCGGCACCCGGTGAGCCCGAGCGCCTGCAGAAAGCACTGGCGCATGCCGGTGTGGGGTCGCGCCGCAGCCTCGAGACGCTGATTGTCGAGGGCCGCATCACCATTAACGGCAAGGTCGCCAAGCTGGGCGACCGGGTGAGGGCGGACGATCGCGTGCTGGTCGATTCCCGGCCCGTAAAACTGAGTGTCGGTGTGGATGAGCCCCGCGTGCTCATGTACCACAAGCCCGCGGGCGAAATCGTGAGCCGCGATGATCCCGAGGGCCGCCCTAGCGTATTTGCAAGACTTCCTCCGCTGCTGGGTGGGCGCTGGTTGGCTATTGGCAGGTTGGATTTCAACACCAGTGGCCTGCTGCTTCTGACCAGTTCGGGCGAACTCGCGCAGCGAATGACGCATCCGAGCCATGAAATCGAGCGCGAATACGCAGTACGCGTGCTCGGGGAGCTTGCCGATGAAACGCTCTCACGCCTGCGCAAAGGCATACAACTGGAGGACGGCCCTGCCCGTTTCGAGCTGATCGAGGAAGCAGGCGGGGAAGGCACTAACCGTTGGTACCGGGTGATCCTGCGGGAGGGACGGAATCGGGAAGTTCGGCGAATGTTCGAGGCGGTCGGCCTGACGGTCAGCCGCCTGATACGGGTGCGTTTCGGTCCGTTTCAGCTCCCACCGCGCCTGCGGCAGGGGCACTGGGATGAAATTCCCGCGGCGACCCTCGCCAAGCTCCTTTCATCTCTCGACAAACCCGCCAAATCCCCGCGGAGACGTTAGACGTCCCTGTCATAAGTTCGCGCTTGCCATTGTTTCCGCAAGCCTTTTCTGCTATACTTTTTCGGCTGTAGGAAAAGAAGAGCGGATTGCAATGAAAATGGGCTGGTTTGGCCCATTTTTTGTTTGTGAAACGCGATGACGCTGACATTTATGCGTTTCGAAAATGCGCGGGCGGGCAGTAAATGAGTTCATTGGAACCGCTGGTTGCCAAGGCTGTGGGTGCCTTGGGATTTGAGCTTGCCGATCTGGAAATTTCCAATCGCGGCATGTTCTTGCGCGTGTTTATCGATAAGCCGGGGCAGAAACCGGTTCGGGGAGGCGAGGCGATTGGTCTCGCTGATTGCGAGGCGGCGACGCGGCAGTTGCAGCGCGTGCTGGAAGTGGAAGGCGTGGAATACGACCGGCTCGAGGTTTCCTCACCGGGGTTGGACAGAAAGCTCAAGAAGCCCTCGGATTTCGAGCGTTTCGCGGGTGACGAGATTGAAGTAAGGCTGCGCCGGCTGGTAGATGGCAGGCGTCGGCTGGTGGGAACGATTATTGGTGTGGTGGGCGAGTGCGTCGAAGTCGAGGCGGCCGAAGGCCGTTTCAAGTTCGAGCTCGTCGACCTCGAACGGGCGCGGCTGGTGCCCAAGCTGTAGGAGAGTCTCAGAGTGAGCCGCGAACTACTGTTGCTGGTGGATGCACTGGCGCGCGAGAAGAACGTCAATCGCGACGTTGTCTTCACGGCGCTTGAAATGGCGATCGCCTCGGCGACGAAGAAGCGTTTTAACGAAGAAGTCGAAATTCGCGTCCAGATGGACCGCGAAACCGGCGACTTCGAGGCATTCCGCCGTTGGCAGATCGTGCCGGATGATGCGATCGAGTTTTCTCAGCATCAGATCGGACTCACCGAAGCTATGGAGCAATACGGTGATGTTACGGTCGAGGATTTCATCGAGGAAGGGCTCGAG
>CAMBSA010000239.1 GCA_945869935.1 Bordetella parapertussis
GATCATCATCGACCCGGCCCGCATGGGCGGTGAAGCGCGCATGGGAAGTGAATCCGACGCCCTGATCGACTGGGTGCTCGGTTCGCCGCCGGCACCGGGCGTGGACAAGGTGCGGATTGCCGGTCAGCCTGAACAGGAAACGCGCGCAAGGCGAATCGCCGGGGGAATCCCTGTGGACGTAACCAGCTGGGTGGAAATCGTCGATGCAGGAAAGCGCGCAGGCATGGATCCGAACGAGGTGTCGAGGCTCGCCGGCCTCGCGTGAATTGTCCCGACGGTCTCGGCCGTCAGACGTGCGATTCCTGGTAGTCGAGGTCTTCTTCGAGGTGATGCAGCACTTCGTCGCTGATCTGATTCTCACGCCAGATGCGGATCAGTTCATCGCGTTCGGCGCGTAGTGCGGCTTGGCGAAGGCTCTTCGCGAAGTTGGCTTCCCGGCTTTTCGCGGCGGCGTCGGGCAGCGCATGCGCTGCCTTGTCGGCGAATTCGATGCGGATTCTTTCGGCGAGTTCCGCCGAGATTCCATGGCGTCGCGCGTAGTCGTCGATCGCGAGCGCCGCCGCTTCGCCGAGAGCCCGCCTTGCATGCTGCTGTTCGTCATGAAGGCTCCAGTCGGTGCCGACCTTGAGCCGCCGGATAAGGCCGGGCAGGGTGAGGCCCTGCACCACGAGGGTGATCGCGATCACAACGAAGGTGATGAAGATGATCGCGTCACGTTGCGGGAAAGGCGTTCCGCCCGGAAGCATCTCGGGTAGTGCGAGTGCGGCCGCGAGCGAGACGATGCCACGCATGCCGCACCAGCCCATGATCACGAGCTCGCCTTTCGGCGGCGCGGGTTCGCGCGACCGGACGTTCCGGCTGATAAGGCGCGGCAGGTAGATCGCGGGGTAGATGCATGCGAAACGCACAAGGATTGCGACCGCGCTGATCGCGGTGCCGATGATCAGGAATTCCGTGACCGTGGGTCCGGCGAGCCGGTCGACCATCGCCGACAACTGGATTCCGATCAGGATGAAGATCAGGCTGTTCAGCAGGAACACGAGCAGGTTCCATGCGGACCGCGCGATGATCCGCATCTCGGCCGAGACGATAGATGGCGAATAGCGCCCGCGCACCAGCCCTGCTGCAACCACCGCGAGCACGCCCGAGGCGTGGACCGATTCCGCGAGGATGTATGCCACATACGGCACTGAAAGCGTGGTCAGCACCTCGATGAGCGTATCGCCGAGGCGCCGGTGTATGGCGACGAACAGGAAGCCGAGGGCAATCCCGAACAGTATCCCGCCAAGCGACACTGCGATGAACTGAGCGCTTGCGTCCACCAGCGAGAAAGCGCCGGTGAGTACAGCGGCAACCGCGAACTTGTAGATCACCAGGCCGGAGGCATCGTTGACGAGGCTTTCGCCCTCGAGCACCGTCACCACGCGGCGCGGAATGTTGAGGCGCGACATGAGCGCGGTGGCGGCAACCGCATCGGGTGGCGACACGATCGCACCGAGTACGAAGGCGGCGGCCCAGGGGCATTCGGGAATCAGCAACTTGAGCGCGAGGCCGACCGCGAGCGTGGTGGCCACCACCAGCCCGATCGCGAGCAGTCCGATCGGGCGGATATGGGTCTTGAAATCGCGCCATGAGGTGAGCAAGGCCGCCTGGTAGAGGATGGGCGGCAGCACCAGCACCAGGATGAACTGCGGGTCGAACGGAAACTGCGGCAGTCCCGGCACGAAACCGAGCGCCCCGCCTCCGATGACAAGCGCGATCGGATAGGGGAAGTTGAAATGACGCGCAATCCAGCCGAGCGCGACCGAGCAAAACAGCAGGAACAGTGTGACCTGAAGCAAATCCATTGGGGCTGGCTTTCCCGTCTCCCGTCGGTGCGGGGGTGTCTAAGGAGCCACTGAACAAGGGGGCTACCCCCCCTCGTAACTCCCCCATCTCAGAGGGGAACGCTGAACCTTCAAGCCTCGAAATTGGACTTGATCAGCGATTCCCTAAGTCTCCCGCGCAAGCCGGTGCTCCTGAACTCAGGCGGAGGCGAGTTCCGCTTTTACTTCCGACAGCAGCCGCTCGGCTTCGCTGCCGCGAATACGGGTGATGTCGTCCTGGTACTTGAGCAGCGTGCCAAGGGTGTCGTTCACCGTCTGCGGGTCGAGAGCAAGCTTGTCCAGGGCAACCAGCGCCTTTGACCAGTCGATCGTTTCGGCCACGCCGGGAAGCTTGAACAGATCCATCTTGCGCAGGCGCTGGATGAAGCCGACGACTTCCTGCGACAGGCGTTCTGCGACCCCCGGTGCCCTGCGGCGCAGGATCTCGAGTTCGCGTTCCGCATCCGGGTAATCCACCCAGTGGTAAAAACAGCGCCGCTTGATTGCGTCGTGGATTTCACGCGTGCGGTTCGATGTCAGGATCACGATCGGCGGTTCCGCGGCCTTGATGGTGCCGAGTTCGGGAATCGTCACCTGAAAATCCGACAGGACTTCGAGCAGGTAGGCCTCGAACGGCTCGTCGGTCCGGTCGAGTTCGTCGATCAGGAGCACCGGTGGCAATCCGATATCGCCTTCGAGCGCCTGCAGGATTGGCCGGCGGATCAGGAACTTTTCGGAAAAAATATCCTGAGCCAGCGACTCGCGACTGCTCGCGCCTTCGGCTTCCGCCATGCGGATCTCGATCATCTGCCGGGCGTAATTCCACTCGTACACCGCACTCGCGACATCCAGACCTTCGTAGCATTGCAGCCGCACGAGTTTGCGGCCAAGCGTGCTGGCAAGGACCTTGGCGATTTCGGTTTTTCCAACGCCGGCCTCACCTTCGAGGAACAGGGGGCGGCCCATTTTCAGGGATAGAAAGACGGCGGTGGCGAGGCTGCGCTCGGCGACGTAATCGGCACGCGCAAGCAACTCGGCGGTCTGGTCAATCGAGGTGGGGAGGGCGGTCGGTTTCATAGGTAGAAGGATAACATGCGAGGCCAATGGGACCCGGCCGAGGTCGTGCGAACCGGCGCCTGCATGTGTGTGTCGGAAACAAAAAACCCTTCCGCGGATTTCTCCGTCGGAAGGGCGGGGTGAGGGCGAACGCCTTGCGGCGCCTGAGAGATTTCCCTCACCCGCGTCACACGTCCCTTGGGGCGGCGCGCCTGCCCGGCAACCGGGCTCCCTCAGTGTTCTCCTCTCCTCCCGACTGGAATCGAGCCTAGTCCTTTTTTAGGGAGCCACTGAACAAGGGGGCTACGCCCCCTCGTAACTCCCCCATCTCAGAGGGAACGCTGAACCTTCAAGCCTCGAAATTGGACTTGATCAGCGATTCCTTAGACAAAAAAATCGTGCAGTGCAGCAATGGCGAAATCGGGGACTAGCCGAGCGCCTTTTCCACCGCGCGCTTTGCCATCACCGTGATCAGGTGTGCGCGATAGTCGGCTTTGGCATGCATGTCCGAGTTCAGGTCGGCATCCGACACCTTGATGTTGGCGACAGATTCGGGCGCGAACTTGGCTCCGAGCGCCTTTTCCATCTCCGCGACGCGGAACACGCCCGCTGCCGCGCCGGTGACGGCGACCCGGACCGCGTTGCCGAAGTCGGCGATGAACACACCGACGATCGCATAGCGCGATGCCGGGTTCTTGAACTTCATGTAGGCGCCGCGCTTCGGGATCGGGAAGGAGATCGCGGTGATGATCTCGCCCTGCTCGAGCGCAGTCTCGTACATGCCCTTGAAGAACTTGTCGGCCTCTATCTTGCGCTTGTTGGTGATCACCGTCGCATTCAGCGCGAGCACGCCCGCCGGATAGTCGGCGGCCGGGTCGTTGTTTGCCACCGAACCGCCCATCGTGCCCATGTTGCGTACCATCCGGTCACCGATGCCGGCGGCGAGCGACGCGAGTGCGGGGATGGCCTTTTTCACCTCGGCGGAGGTCGCGACTTCCACGTGCCGGGCCATGGCGCCAATGACCACCGCATTGCCTTCCACCTTGATGCCGCGAAGCTCGGCGATCGATCCGAGATCCACTACATCGGTCGGCTTGGCAAGCCGCAGTTTCATCGCGGCAACGAGGCTCTGGCCACCGGCCAGAGGCCGCGCGTCGGCATCTTTCGAGAGCAGTCCGGCGGCGTCGGCGACGGATTTCACTTTTTGATAGTTGAACGAATACATGAGTGTTTTCCTTAGGCGGCTTTTTTCATTTGCTGGCAGATGCGCCAGACACGTTGCGGGGTCGCGGGCATCTCGATGTCTTTCACGCCGAGTGCGTCGGTGATTGCGTTGATCATGGCGGCAGGCGCGCCGATGGCGCCCGCTTCGCCGCAGCCTTTTACGCCAAGCGGATTGTGCGTGCAGGGCGTCTCGCGCGTCTCCAGCTTGTACGACGGCACGTCATCGGCGCGCGGCATGCAGTAGTCGAGCATCGTTCCGGTGACGAGCTGGCCGGTCTCCGGGTCATAGTGGCAGCCCTCGGTCATTGCCTGTCCGATGCCCTGCGTCAGGCCACCGTGCACCTGGCCCTCGACGATCATCGGGTTGATGATCTTGCCGAAGTCGTCCACCGCGGTGAAACTGCAAATCTCGATCACCCCGGTGTCCGGGTCGATCTCGACTTCGCAGACGTAGGTGCCGGCCGGGAAGG
>CAMBSA010000240.1 GCA_945869935.1 Bordetella parapertussis
ACGTCAAGCTCTTCCAGGCGAAGTACAAGGCGATTCCCGACTACGCGGAGGCCTCCGCCTCGGCCGCGGGCGCCATCTTCCAGCTCGCCATCGAGAAGGCCGGCACGATCGACAAGCAGAAGGTGCGCGATGCCCTCGCGTCGATGAACGAGATGACCTTCTGGGGGCCGGTGAAGTTCGGGCCGACCGGGCAGATCAACTCGCTCGAGCCTCCGGTGTTCCAGATCCAGAAGGGCAAGCCGCTCGTGCTGCACCCGCAGTCGATCCGGCAGGGCGAGCTACAGCTCGGCATCAAATAGCCGGCGCTTGAGCGTCAGATAGTTCCTTGCTGACGTTCCAGATCCTGGCCAACGGGCTGGTGCTCGGGGGCCTCTACGCCTGCATCGCGTCGGGCTTCTCGCTCGTCTGGGGCGTGCTGAACGTCATTAACATCCTGCACGGCTCGATCATCGTGCTGGGCGGGTACCTCGCCTTCTTCGCCCATGCGAAGCTCGGCATCCACCCGTTCCTGTCGATCCTGGTCGCGGCGCCGCTCTTTTACGCGGCCGGCTACGTCCTGCAGAGGACCCTGATTAACCGCATGATCGCGGCGCCGGTGCTGCTGACGCTCTCCCTGACGTTCGGGCTGGACCTCATGGCGCAGAACGGAATGCTCCTCGCCTTCACCGCGGATTTCCGCACGCTCATCATCGAGCCGCCGCTGGGTGTTCTGGCGCTCGGCCCGGTGGTGATCCCGATCGACCGGCTGCTCGCCATGCTGCTTGCCCTCGCGCTGACCGGGCTGCTCTACCTCCTTCTCTCGCGCTCGCGAATCGGCCGCGCCGTCGTGGCGGTGCGCATGGACCGCGAGGCGGCGGCGCTCATGGGCGTGAGCGTGAAGAGGATCTACGCGGTGACCTTCGGGCTCGGCGCAATGATGGCCGGCGTCTCCGGGACGCTTCTCGCCATGATCTATCCGATCTCCCCGCTCACCGGGACGGTCTACCTCGGCAAGGCCTTCGTAGTCTGCGTCCTGGGCGGCCTCGGCAGCGTGCCCGGCGCCATGGTCGGCGGCATCGCGCTCGGCATCGTGGAGAGCTTCGGCGCGCTGTGGTTCGGGCCGGAGAACGCCGCGACGCTGTCTTTCCTCCTGCTCATCGTCGTGCTTCTTGTGAAGCCCACGGGTCTTCTCGGCCGCAAGGGCTACGAGTGAGGCGCACGCTGCTTTTCGCCTTGCCTTTACTGATTATCTTGTTGTTAATGCCAACGGGCGTCGATGCTTATTGGCTGCGGCTCGGCACGACGATGCTGATGTACGGGGTGCTCGCGATGTCGTGGAATTTCATCGGCGGGATGGCGGGCTATCCCTCGTTCGCGAGCGCCGCGTTCTTCGGCCTCGGCGCATACGCCGGGGCCGTGGCGCAGAAGTACGGACTGCCCATGGTCGTCGCCTGGAGCCTCGCCGGCGCGGTCGCGGCACTGTTCGCTGCGGCGCTCGGCTTTGCCCTGCTGCGGCTGCGCGGCCACTATTTCGCCATCGCGAGCCTGGTCGTCGCGGAAGTGCTGCGCGAGATCGTCAATTCGGCGACCAACCTCACCGGCGGCGGCATGGGCCTCAACATCCCGGTGCCGCAGATGGCGTCGATCGCGGACCAGGCAAGATTCTTCTATTACGCGATGCTCGGGGTCGCCGTGCTCGCCTTTGGCGCTGTCCTGGTCACGCAGCGCTCCCGCCTCGGATTCGGCTTGCGTTGCATCCAGCAGAACGAGTCCGCCGCGGACATGCTGGGCGTGAATACCACCCTGTACAAGGTGAACGCCTTCATCCTCTCGGGCGTTTTCGTAGGAGTCGCAGGCGCGGTCTACGCCTCCTGGGTGCACTACATTGAGCCGCCCGACGTGTTCGATGTGCTGTACTCGATCAAGCCCATCGTCATGGTGCTGCTCGGCGGCGCGGGCACGCTGTTCGGGCCGCTGATCGGTGCGGCGCTGTTTCTCTCGCTGGAAGAACTGGTGTGGCGCAACTACCTCTCGGTGCACACCGGAGTGCTGGGGTTGCTGATCGTCCTGCTCGTTCTTTTCCTGCCGAAGGGCATTCTCGCGTTCCGCCTGAGGAGAACGTGACCACGTTGCTGCAACTGTCCGGCGTGTCGCGCCATTTTGGCGGTCTCAAAGCGGTCTCCAGCCTGGATCTTTCCGTCGACCGGGGCGAAGTCATCGGCCTGATCGGCCCCAACGGCGCCGGCAAGACGACACTCATCAACCTGATCACGGGTGTTCATCCCGCAACCGCAGGCACCGTGCGCTTCGCCGGTGAAGACGTGACCCGGCAACAGCCGTGGCAGGCCGCGCGCCGCGGCATCGCGCGCACTTTTCAGATCGTCCAGCCCTTTCCCGAGATGACGGTGCTCGAAAATGTCACCGCCGCGGCGCTGTTTGCCGGCGGCCTGGCCTACGGCGAGCGCGCGGAAGCGGCGGCCCTCGAACACCTGGAATTCGTTGGCCTGGCAGACGTCGCGGGAAAGCGCGCCTCGACGCTCACGCTCGCAATGAGGAAACGCCTGGAGCTCGCCAAGGGGCTGGCCATGAATCCGAAACTGCTGCTGCTGGACGAAGTGAACGCCGGGCTCCATTCGACCGAGATCGACCACGCGCTCGCGCTGATCCGCGCCATCGCCGCGCGCGGGGTCACCATCCTCATCATCGAGCACCTGATGAAGGTGGTCCTGAATCTGTGCTCGCGCATCGTGGTCCTGCACCATGGCGAGCTGATCGCCTCGGGCGACCCGCAGAGCATCGTGCGGGATCCGCGGGTCGTTCAGGCGTATCTGGGCCGCCGGTATGCCGATGCTTCTCATTAGGAATCTGCACGCCGGCTACGGCGACGTCCCGGTGCTGTGGGGCGTCGACCTCAAAGTAGAGCATGGCGATATCGCCTGCCTTGTCGGATCGAACGGCGCGGGAAAGACCACCTTGCTCCGCGCACTCTCGGGCCTCCTGCCTCCGAACAGCGGCTCGATCGTCTTTGAAGGCCGGGAACTGGCGGGCGCCGAACCCGAGCGCATCCTTGGAGCGGGAATCGCCCACGTTCCCGAGGGCAGACGGCTCTTTTCGGCGATGAGCGTACGGGACAATCTGCTGATGGGCGCCTATCTCAGGCGTGACGGGGCGCACGCCATCGGGCGCGACCTGGAGCGGATGTACGGTCTCTTCCCGATCCTGCGCGAGCGGCAGGCGCAGGACGCAGGAACCCTATCTGGAGGCGAGCAGCAGATGTGCGCAGTGGCGCGCGGCCTGATGTCAGCGCCACGGCTGCTGGTCATCGACGAGCTCTCGCTCGGTCTCGCCCCCGCCGTGGTGGACCAGCTTTGCGACGCCCTGCGCCGACTCAACCAGGAGGGGCTCACCCTCCTGGTAGTCGAGCAGGACGTGGCCACCGCGCTCGAGCTCGCGCAGCACGCGTTCGTGATGGATACCGGCCGCGTGACCCGTTCCGGCTCGAGCGAGACGTTGCGCAACGATCCGGCGATCCGTGAGGCCTACCTGGGCGCTATCTGAAACGAGCCTGATAAAACGAACCATAGGAGATTCAAGAATGGCTGAAGTCCCGGTATTTTCGATAGGCGGCTATCGCTACATCAGGGCGGTGTTCCAGTACTCGGGCGGCGTCGCCGCCGAACCCGGCTACGAGATCGAGCGCGCCCGCTTCCTGCGCCCGCTCCCGCTCGCCGAGGGGCTGGCCGCGGCCGAGGCGCATCTGAAGTCGATCGGACGTCCCACCACTGCCTTTGCCGCGTGCGAATTACGCTCGCCGGCCCCGTTTACGGAGCAGGGATTCTCGGAGTTCAACAAGCTGTACGTGGGGACGCTCGAGCGCTGGGGGATCTACAAGGACGGCGTGAATCCGGTGGCGCGCACGAACGTCTGCCCTGAGTACCACAAGACCGTGGTCCCCTCCCTGTATGCGTTTTCCTATACCGTTCCAACCAAAAATAAGGCTGGAACGTTCATCGTTGCCGGGGGCGGCGAAGCGAAGGAAGGCAACCAGACCTACCGCGAGACCATCGTCGGCCTGGGCGATACCTCGCCTGCTGGATTGCGCGCGAAGCTGCGTTACGTCGTCGCGGAGATGGAAGCCCGCCTGGCGGCGCTCGACTTCACCTGGGCGGACGCGGTGTCGACGCAGGCCTACACCGTGCACGACATTGGCGCGCTCGTCGGGTCGGAGATCGCAGCGCGCGGCGCCGCACAGGGCGGCCTCACATGGCACTACTGCCGGCCTCCGATCGTGGATCTTGAATTCGAGATGGACGTGCGCGGCGCGGCGAGGGAACTGTTGCTGTAGTGTCGATTTTTGCGTCAGATTGACCCACCGTTTTCACCGCGCGACTGATCCACCATTGCGACATCAACACATTGACCGGGCTCGATTTCTCTCTATTGTGGGCGGGTGAGAGTTCCATGGAAAAACCGTGAAGAAATGGCTCAATCGAGCGTGAAAATCAACAGGGGGGCCTTTCCTGTATCGCTGGGGTACCCCCTCCCCTTGTCCAATGTTTTACACCTTCCCCGTAAATTCTCTAGATACCGGAGCCAAACAGTGATCCATGCTTGATCTGTAGATCAAGGGGCCGAA
>CAMBSA010000241.1 GCA_945869935.1 Bordetella parapertussis
CAACGAGGTACGGCGCCGGCGTGAACTGGCGGTGATGGCGGGCGTGAAGTACGAGTAGATCCGGGACGAGTAGATCCGGGACGGCTAGGTGGGGCAACAGGATGCGGTGGTAGCAGGGCGAGGCACTGTGCTATCAGTCATTGCGAGAAGCGAAGCGACGAAGCAATCGGCAGTGCCGCGGGAGATTGCTTCGCTTCGCTCGCAATGACGATGTGCGTTTCGTTCGCAATGACGATGCTTCGCCCCCTGCCCGGTGGAGCGTTCTAATCCTGAGGCGGAATCTTCGCCGCCGCCACCACCTGCACCCACTTGCGGTTTTCGTCCGCGATGTACTTCGCGAACTCCTGCGGCCCGAGGGTCGTGCTTTCGCAGCCGATATCGATCATGCGCTGACGGAAGGCGTGCAGTTCGTTCACCGCGGCCACATCGTGCGCAAGGCGGTTGATGATTGCGGGCGCAAGCCCCGGCGGGCCGACCAGTCCGAACCAGCTCACCACCGCCACATCCGCCATGCCGAGTTCCGCGGTGGTGGGCACGTTGGGTATGAGTGCATGCCGCGTCGGGCCGGTCTGCGCGAGCAGGCGCACGTGCCCCGCGTCGGCCTGCTTTGCGACGCTGACCGCGCCGGCCGCGAGCAGCTGGATCTGCCCGCCCACCAGATCGACCGTGGCCGGCCCGCCGCCCTTGTACGGCACGTGAACCATGTCTGTGCCGGTTTTCGCGCGAAGCAACTCCACCGTGAGCTGCAGGATGGAGCCGATGCCTGCCGAGCCGAAGCGCACCTCGCCCGGTTTCGCTTTCGCGTAGTCGATCAATTCGCCGAGCGTCCTCGGCGCGAACTTCGCGTTCACCGCGAACACCATCGGCGAATGCGCGATCAGCGACACCGGCGAGAAGTCCTTCAACGGGTCGTAGGGCAGTTTGCGCTTGAGCGCGGGCAGGATCGCCAGGCCGTCCGCCGGGCCGAGCAGTATCGTGTAGCCGTCGGGCACGGCCTTCGCCACCGAGTCGGTGCCGATCTGCGAACCCGCGCCCGGGCGGTTGTCGACGATGACCGGCTGGCCGAGCTTGTCCTGGAAGGCCTGGGCGAAGACCCGGCCTAGCGTGTCGGTCGTGCCGCCGGGGGCGAAGGGAACCACCAGCCGCACTGGCCGGTTCGGATAGTCTTGCGCGATGCACCACGCAGAACACAGCATCGCAATTGCGGCGATGGACAGACGGGTGATCTGTTTCATGATTCCTCCTTTGCCTGCTGTATCGAGTATCGGACTGCTTCCCGCGCCTCGCCGGGCACGTGGAACAGGTTCAGGCTAGCGAAGATGCGAAGTGCTGTCCATGTTGCGCAAGGCGATCAAATCCTCCAGTATCCGCGCGGAGCAGTAACGACCTGGAAAAAAATGAACCGGTACGCGACGTGCGGACGGTCCGGACGATGACACGAGGAGCAAAGATTGGGAGCATCCACACTGCAGCGCGACTACGACGGCATCATCATCGGTGCCGGCCATCACGGTCTGATTCTCGGCGCCTATCTGGCGAAGGCGGGGCTGAAGGTGCTGCTCGCCGACCGCCGGCTGGATTACGGGGGCGGGCTCACCACGCGCGAGGTCACGCTGCCCGGCTTCTATCACAACCTGCATTCGATCAATCATTTCCACATCACCGAGGCGCCCTGGTTCCGCGATCTCGGTCTGGAAGAGCGGGTCGGCTATGTGACGCCGCCGTACGAGCTTGCGCAGGCGCATTCGGACGGCACCTGCCTTGTCTTCGGGCGCAACCTGGAGGAAACGCTCAAGAGCGTCGGGCGCTTCTCGGCACGCGATGCGCAGACCTTCCGCGACTGGAACCGCAAGGCCGAAGAAATCACCGCCAACATCTTCCTTCCCGAGCGTTACTCCGAGCCGATGGCGCGCGAGCCGAGGGCGGCACTGCTTTCGCGCACAGCAATCGGGCGCGACTTCCTCGAGGTCTGCAAGCGTCAGCCGCTGGACGTGGTGAACGAGCTGTTCGAAAACGAACGGGTGAAGCTGCTGTTCCTGTTCAAGGTGTCGCTCTTCGGTACCTGGCTCACCGATACGCTCAACCCCGATAGCCCGATGGGCTCGGTGATCCGCGCCTTCGACCTCGAATCCGGCTATCAGTTGTGCAAGGGCGGCAGCTTCAATCTCGCGCGAGGTCTGATGGAGACCTTCATCGCGGCGGGCGGATCGTACGCCCCGCAGGCCCATGTGTCGCGCATCGTGCTCGAAGGCGGGCGCGCCACAGGGGTTGAGCTTGCCGACGGCACGACGGTGCGCGCGAAGCAGTTCGTCGCGAGCACGGTGGACGTGCAACAGACATTCGAGTCGATGATCGGGCGTTCGCAGTTGAATGCGGAATTCAATAAAAAGCTCGATGGCTTCGAGAACACCGCATGGAGTCTCTACGGGCTGCACCTCGCGCTGAATGAAGCACCGCGATTTGCAGCGGAGAAATTCGATCCGAACATCAATCGAACGCTCAAGTGGAACATCGGCGCGGAGACGATGGAGGATCTCTACTCCGCGCACGAGGCGGTCAAGCGCGGCGAAGTCCCCGAGCGCATCCAGTTCGGCGCAGGGCCGCTGTCGCTGCTCGACCCGCTTCAGGCGCCGCCGGGCAAGCACACCAGCTACGCCTGGCATGTCATGCCTCTTGCGAAAGAGGGCGAGCAGGACAACGAGGCCTTCAATCGCGAATTCGCCGACCGCATCCTGGAAGTCTGGTCGCGTTACTGCCCGAACATGACGCGAAAGAATGTGCTTGCGCAACGGGTGTACACCGCGAACGAATATTCCGCCGAGCTCATCAACATGCGCCGCGGCGATATTTTCATGGGCTCGTTCAGTTCCAAGCAGGTGATGTACAACCACTTCGGCTATCGCACCCCGGTGCCCAACCTCTACATGGCGGGATCCGCCGCGCACCCCGGCGGGGCCATTTCCGGCGGCGCGGGTTACATCACCGCCGGACTGGTTGCGAAGGACCTCGGCATCAAGCCGTGGTGGACGCCGTGGAACGCGGAAGAGGCGTTGAGCAAGGTGAGGGACCCCGCATAGCGCGGGAATGAAAACGCCACGCCGCTCCCCTTCGTGAGAGGAGGAGCGTGGAGCCGGCGGCACCGGGTGGGCGACCGCCTTTTGATCCGTTCCGCCCGGCCCGGTATCGGGCCGGGCGCCCGCTCAGACGGTGATCTCGGTCATCTCGAAATCGGCCTTGGCGACACCGCACTCGGGGCATTCCCAGTCGGCGGGAATGTCGTTCCAGCGGGTGCCCGCCTTGATGCCTTCATCCGGCAGGCCCTGCTCTTCGTCATAGATGAAGTCGCAGACCACGCACTGCCACACCTTGAATTCGTTCATTTCATTGCTCCCTGGTTTTGTAGGTTTGGAGGGTTTATGTCCGGGGCCGATCAGCCCCGGACCCGGGCGAGTTCGCCGCGGTACTTGTTCGCGTGGCGCTCTTCCACCCGGGCGAGCGCGGCGAAGCGCTTGGCGGCCTTCTCGAGCGTCTTCCTGAACTGCTCGGCGTGCACCTTCGACTCCTCGATCTGCTCGTCCATCTCGGCGACCGCGGCGGCGTTGCCTTCCTGCTCGGCGAGGTGGCGGAAGGACGGGTACATCTCGGTGTATTCGTAGGTCTCGCCGTCGATCGCCATCTGCAGGGCGCGCTCGGTGCTCATCTGCTCCTTCGGGTAGAGCAGGTCGAGGTGGCCGAAGGCGTGCTGGACTTCCTGGTCGGCGGTTTCCTCGAACACGCGGGCTGTTTCCTCGTCGCCGGCGGCGCGCGCGATCTTCGCGAAGTAGCGGTACTTGATGTGGGCCATCGACTCGCCGGCGAATGCGGCTTCGATGTTCCTGACGGTCACGGATTCGGGTTTGCTCATTTCAATCTCCTTTTGGGTCCGGTTTCGCCGCGGCATCGCTGCGGCACAGGACGGAGATTACGCACCCCGATTCTATCAATCCAATTGATTGTTATAAATAGACCGATAGTTATTAACTAATTAACACGGACGGTCGGATCAGCCCTCCGGCGGCAGGTCCAGCTTGTCCACGCCATTGAGCGGCGTGTCGAGTATCGACCTGCGCAGCGCCTCGATCGCCGCCTTGCGCGGGAAGCTTTTTCGGTACACCAGAACCACGCGGCGGTCGGGCACGGGGGATGCGAAGGGTACGTAGCGCAGCAGGCTGTCGCGCGGCACCGGATCAGGGATCGAGGTGGCTGGCAGCACCGTGATGCCGGTGCCCGAGGCCACCATCTGGCGGATGGTTTCCAGCGACGATCCTTCAAAGGTCTTCTGCATGCCGTCGGCGGCGTACAGGCGACTCAGTTCGGGCGAGGCCTTGAGCACCTGGTCGCGAAAGCAATGGCCTGTGCCGAGAAGCACCATGGTCTGCTTCTTGAGATCGACACTTCTGACTGTCTTGCGGTTCGCCCATTCGTGATCGCGCGGCACGGCGACCAGAAAGGGTTCGTCGTATACCGGCTGGATCACGAAGCCGGGTTCCTCGAAGGGGAGCGC
>CAMBSA010000242.1 GCA_945869935.1 Bordetella parapertussis
CGAGCAGCGCAAAGAATTCGCCCGGTTCGACGGCAAGCTCGATGCCGCGCAGGACGGTGTTGTCGCCAAACGCCAGCGTGACGCCGCTTGCCTCGACCCTGACCGGTGCGCTCATGCCGTCCGTCCCGGGCCGGAAACAGGCGCGATCGAAAAAGTGCAAATGTCAGTTAAACGCCCGCTCCCCCTCGCCAATGCTGGGGGTTTTTCGCGGATTGTCAGTATTGGCTGTCTCATGTGCGCCTTTCCGTGGCGGCATGCCGCGATGCGACGAAGCGGTGCGAGAGGTACGTTCCGAACGCAACCAGCACGACCGCGAGCACGCCGAGCGCCGCTCCCGGGCCGCGCCCGGCAATCGACTGCATGTAGAGATAGATGCCGTAGGACATCGGCGCGAGGCTCTCGCGGCTGGTGAGCAGAATGGTCTCCGAGATTTCGCCCGCCGCGGTGATGAAGCTGGTGACGAACCCCGCGAGCAACCCACCCATCATCAACGGCACCACCACCCGCACGATGGTTCGGCCGCGCGAGGCGCCGAGATTCTGCGCCGCCTCCTCCATCGCCACATCCACATTGGCCAGCGAGGCGGCGAGGTTGAGCAGGATGAAGGGGAAGTAGTGCAGCGCCTCGACGAAGATCACGCCGTTGAGCCCCTGCATCAGCGGCAGCGAGATGTCGAACCAGTCGGTAAGCAACAGATTCACCGAGCCGGAGCGGCCGAAGAGCAGTTGCATCGCGGCGGCGCCGACGAAGGCGGGCATCACCAGCGGCAGCACGCCGAGCGTCTGGATCAGCGCTGCGCCGCGGAACTGGAAACGCACCGTGAGATAGGCAAGCGGCACCGCGATCACGCTCGCGCAGAGCACTGTCATCAGCGCGACGTAGAGGCTGTTCCAGAAGGATTCGCGCATCAGCGTGAGGCTGAAAAAAGAGCGGAAGTGCTCGAGCGTCGGCGCGCCGTCCGGTTCGGTGACCGCGATATGGATCACGTTAAGCACCGGCAGCATCAGGAACACGAGAAGGAATGCTGCGATTGCGAGCGCAACCAGGGCCTGTGCGGCGGTGAAGCGGGGGCTCATGCCGGGGCCAGGCGACATGGCGGAATGAGATATCGCAGGGTCGGCGCGGGGGACAGATTATCGCTTTCGCAAATGGCTTTTCAGCGGGCTTTCAGTTCTTGCCCGAGGCCGAGATTGCTTTTCGCACAAAGGCCTTGCGCTCATCCCGGTCGGTGATCTCGTCGGCGATCAGCAGGTACAGCTCGGATTCGTCGCGGGCTTTCAGCGCCGCGCGCTTGACCACGACGCGTGCGACTGCACCGATATGCTGTGCGAGCGCGGTCTCAGCGCGCGCGAGCACGGCGGCATCGAAACGCGCGCCGGCGAGTTCGGTGGCAGGATTCATCAGGGTCGGCGCCACCGCGGTGCGCGTCGGATCACCCACCGGTTTCGAGCGCTCGCCCGAGGCATGGCGTTTCAGGAAGGCTGCACGCCCCGCCTCGTCGGCGATTTCGCGCGCGAGTATCTCGGCGAGCGCCGGGAGGCTGATCGCGGTTTTGGCCGCCTTGCGCACCACCACGCCGGCGATCGGCCCGAGATGGGAGGCGAGTTCGGTCTCCATGCGCTTCACCGCGTCGCGGTCAAGAGCGAGTGCGGTCGGGAGCGTCATCGAGTTGGTCGGGGTCGCTGCGGTGATGGGCGCCATTGCGGGCGTTGCGGTGCGTGGCGCGGTCGCGGGCGGGACGCCTGCACTGCTGACGATTCCGCCGATCACCGCCTTGAAATCGTCCACCGACTGGGGGCGTGTTTCCTCCGCCGGCGCAAGCGCCCAGTCGATCGCGGTGAGCAGGTCCATGCTGTAGCGGCCGCGGTCCGCTGCCTGTGTCGCCGGCGGCATCGGGTCGTTGCGCACGCGGGCGGCAGCCTCGACCGGCTTGTTTCCGGTGACCATCCAGTACAGCACGCCGCCGAAGGCGTAGAGATCGCTCCAGGGACCCTGCTTGCCGTGCGAGTGGTACTGCTCGAGCGGCGCGTAGCCGGGCGTGACCACGGCGGTGAGTTCGCTTGAGGTGGCGACCGTCCGGGCCGAGCCGAAGTCGAGCAGCAGGGGCGAGCCGTCGTCGCGGATGAAGATGTTGGCCGGCTTGATGTCGCGGTGCAGATAACCGCCCTTGTGGATCACGCCCAGGCCGTCGAGCAGCGGCGTGACGATGGACACCAGCGCCGCCTCGGCAAGCGGCCGCTGGGTGCGCATCCATTCGACCAGGGTCTGGCCGCTGACGAACTCCATCACCATGTAGGCGGTGTTGTTCGCCTCGAAAAAGCGCATCACCCGGACGATGTTCGGGTGCCGGAAAGTCGCGAGCGTGCGCGATTCGTCGAGGAATCGCTGCAGGCCCCATTTGAAGGTGTCCAGCACGTCGTCGGACTTCGGCCGCACCGAGCGGCTCTCGTCGCGCTGCGCGAGATCGCCCGGGAGATACTCCTTGATTGCGACCTTCAGGTTGAGGTTCGCGTCGGTCGCGAGGTAGGTGTAGCCGAAGCCGCCGATGCCCAGCGTGGACTCGATCCGGTATTCATTGATTACGTAGCCGGCGGGAAGGGCGGCGTCTGCGGCGCTGGACATGTTGTGTATCCCCTGGAGGCGGCGGACCCGCCTCCAGGGAAGGTTCCTTGCTTACTTGTCGTCGATGAGGCTTATGGCTTTTTCCAGGCTGCGGCGCATGCGGTTGAAGGAGCGCGCAAGCAGTGCCACTTCGTCCCGGCCCTTGTCCGCGAGTTCCGGGATGTCCATGTCACCGGTGCTGATCTTGTCCGCGGCCTCGGACATGCGGGTGATCGGGCGCACGATCAGGAAGGACAGCATCAGGTTGAGCGCGATGAACAGCACCACGAACACCGCGGTCAGCGAGCCCATGAAGGTGTAGAAGGCGCGGTTGGCGTTCGCGATCGGCAGTTGCATCGGCACGGACACCACTTGCGCGCCGATCACTTCGTTCAGCTTCCAGCCAAAACCGTTGCTGGGGCCGTATAGCTTCACCATGCCTGCCGGCGCGATATCGGGAGTTGTATGGCAGGCGAGGCAGGCCGGATCCTTGATCTGGAACGGACGTGCGAGGTAGAGCGAGGTGCCGGTGGGCGTATCGCGCGTGCCGGAGATTTCCGCGTGTGCAGGATTGGCGCGGAAGGTGTTGACGATGTCGGTTTCCCACTCGACCGCCCGGTTGCGCGGGTTGGTCGGATTGAGCGCCGCCTCCTTGTAGGCGTAGTCAGGGTACTTTTTGCGCAGGAGATTCATGATTTCGCTGGCTGCGAACGCCGGCACACCCTGCGGCAGGAAGCTGTCGTCTGTCGGGGCGGGAAGGTTGGGGCGCACATGTCCGACCGTATAGCTGCGCATCGAAATCGCGGCCTCCATCATGACCCCGGCGTTGCGCAGCACCTCATCGCGTGCGTTACGGTGCAGCAGTTCGTGCGAGATGAAACCCGAGACGCCCAGGCCGACGATGAAGACGACCAGCAGGACGATGTTGAACTTCAGCCTCAGACCCATGACATACCCCCCCTGTATTTGAGGCGCTTCGCGGAGCGCCTCAGGATGTGCGCCGGGACGCCCCCGACCTCCTTGGTCGCGGAACCCCGGCTGGCCTGACAGCGATTATAGGTTGGCCGGGAAAAATACTTCGGCCTTCCCCGACTGGGTGCCGCGCATCTTGGCGCGGCCAAGCGGGGTGCGGCGCGGCGACACGCTGCGGGACCTGACTTATTTCACGCCGGGTGACGTTTGCCGTGCAGGGGCGGCGGGCTATTTCGCGAGCTCTGCTGCGCCGCGGGAGAGCTCGACGGCACGGGCGTAGTTTTTCTTCGCGTCGTTGCCCCAGTGCTCTTCGAGGGCGGTCATCTTCTTGCTGGCATCGGCATCGCGCTTCATCTGCCGGAACATGTCGAGCAGGGCCTTGTCGCGGCTGCGCGTCTCGTCCACCAGCGGCCTGAAGGCGAGATCGCGCGCCTCGGCGAGCAGCTTCTGCGCCTGGGGAATGGGTTTCGCCGCCACTTTCGCCGCGGCTTCATGGATCGCGCGCGTCGCCGCCGCCAGTTCCTTGTGGCGGAAAGTGATGCTGTGGTCAAAGAGCGATGAAACAAGGAAATAGCGCGCTTCGGCGAGGTCCGAGTCGAAATTCACCTTGGCGCGGATCTTCCCGGTGTACGGGTTGGGGTAGCCGGCGGGCGCTTTGGCGTAAGTTTCAGGCAGCACCGGCAGACGGCTGATCTTCTTGTCGAGCAGAAGCTCCTGGCCCTCGGGCGAGAGCGTGAATTGTATGAAGCGCCGTCCCGTGTCGGGATTTTTTGCGCCGTTGATAAGGCCGATGTTCGCCGGGACGATGGAGGTGGCCGAGGGGTAGACGAACTCCACCGGAAAGCCGGAATTCTTCGCGGCAAGGCCGAAAAAGTCGATCACGAGGCCAATGCCGAACTGCCCGTTGGAGACCCCGTCGGGCACGCCGAAGCTGCGCTCGGTGATGGCCGCCGAGTTGCCCGAGATC
>CAMBSA010000243.1 GCA_945869935.1 Bordetella parapertussis
CGGAGGCGCCATCACGGCGCCGCGCAATCTAGAAGTGCGTCTTGGCACGCGCATCGCGGACTTGATCGCGGCGTGCGGCGGGTATGAAGGCCCGGTCGCCAAGCTGATCATGGGCGGCAGCATGATGGGCGTGGCACTCGATAGCGATCTGGTGCCCGTCGATCGTGCGACGAACTGCATCATTGCGGCCACCGAGCAAGAGCTACGCCAGAGCTCCGACGCCATGCCGTGCATTCGCTGTGGAAACTGCTCGGAGGCGTGCCCCGCCTCGCTGATGCCGCAGGAGCTGTTTCGCACCGCCGAACTGGGGCAGTTCAACGCGCTCGAAAAACTCGGCCTGTTCGATTGCATCGAGTGCGGGTGCTGCGACGTCGTTTGTCCCAGCCACATTCCGCTCACCGATACCTTTAGGGTGGGCAAGCGCACGCTCGTGCAGGCCATGGATCAAGACGCCCGCGTCCGCTGGCTCGATGCCCGCGAGCAGCTGCGGCGCCAACGAGTGGCGAGCTGGGAGAGCAAGCACAGCGGCGGCGCGGGCGACGAGCCGCCACCGCAGGGGAGGCGTCTAGAAGGTGTGGCCGACGTTATCGCGCGGGTAAGCCGCGAGGAGGAAACGAATGCATAGCATCCGCGACATTCTGCGCAGCAAGGGTACGACGATTCAGTCCATTGCTCCGAACGAATCCGTGTACGAGGCGATCCGCCAAATGGCCGAGCATGGGATCGGCGCCCTGCTGGTAATGGAGCACGGTAAACCGGTGGGCTTATTCTCCGAACGCGACTACTCGCGCAAGGTGGCTCTGCACGGGCTGCGCTCGAGGGATACGACCGTCAGAACGATCATGAGCAGCCCGGTGCTCACGATTTCCCCCGACGCGTCCGTTCAACAAGGGCTATCGATGATGACCGATAAATACATCCGCCATCTGCCGGTGGTTGATGGCTCGGGCGTCCTTGGCATGGTGTCGATCGGCGATCTGGTCAAGGCCGTGATCCACGATCAGCAGTCGTTGATCGAGCAGTTGGAGAGTTATCTCGCGCGGTGAGTGCGTGCTCGCGATCAAATCCAGCCGAAGCCGCGTGCCATTGTTCCGAGAATGCCGGCGGCGAGTGCGATGTACAGGGCCAGCGCCCAAACCTTCGCGGCGGCGAGGGAGTCTTTGAGACCGTCGATCTTCGCGTCAAGCCGTCCGCCGAGTGCGTCGATCTTCGCGTCGAGCCGTCCACCGAGCGCGTCGATCTTAGTGTTGAGGCCATCGTCCTTGGCGCTGAGTTGGGCACCCCAGGTGTCGATTTTGTCGGCGAGCTTCGTGCCCACGACCTCCAACTTGTCGCGCAGCGTGCGAACGTCGACCTTGATGTCTGTCACGTCCGTGCACAGATGGGCAACGTCCGACTCCAATCGAGCGATTCGCGCTTCCATCGATATCTCCGCTGATGCCGGCCCTGCGCCCATTCTACGTCCTCGTGCCGATTGCCGAAGAGTTCCCCGGAGGATTTGAACGCGAGCGGTCCGTTGGCGGAACGCCTGTTTCTGAGCGTAACGCGAGGTTTAGAGCATCGGCGGCTACGCCCGCCTGTCGGAGTGCGACGACGATCACGCAGCCAGCCGCAAGAGTCGCGCTCTAAGGCCCACGTGGGCGCAATGCATCGTGCAAGTCTCACGGCTCGAGTTGAACTCGTTTCACTGGCAGCCGAAATCCTCCGTAAGCAAACGCGCCGCGGATCGTTTCGCAGTCCTTGTCGGTGACGCCTTCCCTCCGGGCGATGGAGTACCAGCGGGCTTTGACGATTTGTTCCACCGTGCCGATGAGTTTCGTTGCTTCATCACGAGCGAGCAGGAAGCGCGCGCTCTGCGAGAGCAGGTTGTCGACGTGGGCGTAGCGACCCATGTCGCCGCAGGCAAGGGCGAGGTCGCGGCGTTCGATGCTGACGGGTGTCGAGGGGGTCAAATCGTAAGCCGGGGAGAGTCTCCACTCGCTCTCCATCGCGATCACCGCCGCTAGAAGTCACTGTCGAGCCCCTGCGGCACCTGCGCACGGCCGCGTTCGCGCTGCGCCGACCGCGCAATTCCTTCCCGGTCCGAGGCCGGGTCGGCCATCGCTTCCATGGGCGTCAGCAGGTCATAAGCCCAGAGTAGGGCCATGTAGACCGCGGCACCGGTGGATGCCTTGCCCTTCTCGGCATCGGCCACCGGCCGCGGGCCTGTCCCGATTTTCTCGGCGACTTCCCTGATGGTGAGGTTGCGGCGCAGCCGTGCCGTGCGCAGGTTGGCGCCCAGGCGTGTGAGGGCCTGGGCGACCGGGTAAGGAGGCGCCGTGGTCAAGGTGTTTTTCGCGGTCATCTGCTTTTAAGGGCTCCGTAAGTGTTTTAATAAGCTCTTAAGAGCATAGAAGCGGTCCGAAGGACGAGCAACAGAATCTGCTTTTAAGGGCGGTTTGGGTTGAAAAGGCTACGCGTTGCGCAGGCACACGAAGGCTGGCTTCTAGCGCGATCCGCGATCCCGCCACGGCCTTTGAAATACGCCACGATCTGGTCAAATCCGCGAGAGTTCGCCTTCGGCCGCGAGGTGTAGCCTATCTACGGTCACTCGCCCGCAGCTCATGCCCTATCTGCTGGATTCCGGCCAAGCCACCGATTCGCATCGACACGTGAGTCGTTCGACCCGTCTGCGCCAGGCGTCGAAGCGCGATTGCTGCTCCCGCGTGCGGTTGTCGCGCAGTTGGCGAGCCTCGGTCTCGACGAGGATCGCTCGAGGACGAGCTCGGCCCGAACTAGCAGCACACGCAGCCGGGCAAGTCGGGCACATACGCCCCAAACCCGGTTTCGCCCGCTTCGATGACTACGGCGTAACGCATCGTGCAAGTCCCATTGTTAGAGTTGGGCACGCGGGCGAGGGATGTACTTGAACTCTTTGGCCATCTGCTGCGCCGCGGCCGATGGCGGGCGTGGGCGCATGGGCGTCGAAGTGGTCGGCGATTTCCCGAAGACACTCCTCCAGAGCTGCGCGACTAGACGTCGCAATCGGTTGCCAGCCATGCCTTCCTCCCTCGCGGCCTAGTTGCCCGGCGAAGTTGGCCTGGTTTTTCAGATCGCGGAGCCGCTCGATCATGTCCCACACCGCCGGATCGGCTGGATCGGCGTTTATATCCATGAGGGCGTCGACGTCCAGAATAACGGGACCGGGCGATGTTCGCGATTTCGCGTCGAGGGCCAGAGTGCGCGGCAGTTTCAGGCGCCTGCCCGTTCGGTGGCAGTTTGAATTCGAACAGTCCCTCGGTAATCGAGTTCTTCACGTAATAGCCGAAGTCAGGCTGCGAGAATGTCGCCTCTAAATCGGCGAACGCGAAACCGTCGCGTGGTTGAACGCGTAGGTCGATCAGGGCCTCCGTGATCGGAGCGCGCGGCAAATGACGCTACTTAGCCATAGCAGCCCTGGCGGTGTGGGGTACGGTGGTTGGCATTGGCCGCCATCGTGCCCTAAGCGCTCCGGGGACTTCCTTCTCCGTTTCTCGGTATTTGGCGGGGGTATTGTTTCACTGGTCCGCGAAACTTGCCTGTCAATATCGGTTGCGGGTTTGAGATCCCAGATTGTGATCTCAAAGAGTCCTGGCGGCCGGCGCTGTCTCGATCTTTCCCGGTAAATTGCTGAGCACGAGCCGCTTCAGCTCAATTTTGTTACTGGCGTTGTCGATGTCGATACCCACAAGCCGGCCGTCGGCGTCATAGTCGAGGACCACTCCGGCCGACACCTCGCGACTCTCGGCGCTCGGACGGTCGGCGAGGTCGATATAGAGCGAGTCGGTGTCCGCCTGGTAGTTCAGTCTTATGGCTTGAAGCCTCGATCTAGAAACGCGTTGTGTATGGTCACTCTATCCGCGAGGGTGATCACCCTCAAGTAACGGCCCTGGAGCCCCGGGACCGCGGCCCAGAATCGATACCGGTGGTGTTCCTGCAGCTCGGACCGGACCGCATTCTCCACCACGAATTCGCACAGCTCTAAATCGCTCAGTATGTGCTCGTGCCGATTTCCGGCGGATCCGGCTTGCGCTGATCGCGCGGACGGCGCGATGCTGAACCTACAGCGCTCGCGCGAGCGCAAAGGGGAAAAGACATGCACCTCGACCAAAGTACGACGGACCGATCGGTGGACGATTTCCAGCGTGATTTCGCCAGGCAATACGTGGCGGAGGGCCGAGCCCTGGGATGGGCGGAGGGAGTGATCGAGGGAAGGGAGAGCGGTGAGCGCATGGGGCGTTGCGCACTCTTGTTACGCCTTCTCACGCGGCGTTTCGGCTATATCCCGGTCGCGGCCTGGGCGCGCATCCATGCCGCCCGCGTCCCGGAACTCGACACTATCGGCGATCGCCTACTGAGCGCGGAGTCGCTGGAGGAAGCGCTTGGTCCTCGGCCACCGCGTTGATGTCGGAGCTGACGTTGGCAGGGTGGGGCGGGCCGACGTCCCCCCTGTTTTGAGTAGCGAGGGAGTTTAGAGTCTAACCCCGGCGTAGGAGGTTGGACGTG
>CAMBSA010000244.1 GCA_945869935.1 Bordetella parapertussis
GCAGCTCGCGGACCACCCGCTCCTGGACCAGCGGCTCATCCTCGATGACCAGAATGGACTGACCGATGACCGTCCCGGAGGTCACGGCTTGAACTCCGCGTCCGTCAGGTGCCGTTGCGAGCGCATCACGCCGCCGTCTTTGTGGCGAGAACGATGCTGATGGATTTGGGAGAGGTTCGCACGACTTCACACCCGATCTGCGGAAATATCGCTCCGGCGAACTCGATTGCGATCGAACAGGGATGACGGGCCGCATTCTTGAATCCGGGCTGGGGCGCGGACACCCCTTCGGCATGCAATTTGAAGACCAGCCTGCCATCGGACAGGCCTGCGTCGCAAACGATGCCGATCTCCCGTCCGAATTCGCGGCGAAGTGCAATCGCGGCGCAAATCAGCAGGGATTGCAGGATCTCGCGGTCCAGTGGAACCACCGCGATCGGGATCTGCCCGCTTCCCTCCCGCAGATGAACGCCGCCGACCTCGCCAAGCACCTCGAAGATTCGCTCGACCTCATCCCGCTCCAGCGGCGGTGAGTCCAGGCTGATATCGGCCGCCGCTTTCAGCGCTTCAGCGTCCACCCCGAGAATTGCAAGGCCCGCAGAAACAGCCTGTCCGGCCTTGCAGGCATTTTCAATGGCCTGCCGCGCGCGATCCATTGTCCCCGCTTCCCCGGATTCATCCAGATAGCTGGATGCGGCGAACAAAACCGCAAGGACGTTGTTGAGCGCATGTACTGCGCCTGAACTCACCTCTTGGAGGTTCGGCTCAACGATGTTCCTGGAGTTGGTCATGTGTGTTGTGTTCCGCAACCCGGCCTATTGCGAGCCAAAGAATTCGTCGCAACCGGGGATGCGGAGACACGCATTGAAGTAAGGAATGCAAATTGCTGATTCACGGGATTATTTTGCTACAAAACCCGACAGAAGGCAGCGCTTTTCACCATTCGTGCCCCCACGGATTGTCCTGAGCCAGCGCTCTTGCGACTAACGGTCGCGTGTGTACCGGAACCGGGAATTTGCTTTGCGCTTGAGCGCGTAATCCTGCCGCTGCCAACGATCGCGGCACAGGCACGGTCCGGACGCAGATTCTGCAAATTTGCACGCGATTCAGGCATCAAAAGCGTGATCCACGAGGATTTGATCCATATCGCGACATGCACGCATCCGGTTTCTTAAGGAAGCTCTGATCAAGTCCCGATTGCGCAACGAATCGAACAGAGCCTCCCGGTGGGCATGGTCGCCGGCGGAGGCGTTTCCGACCCGGGAGTAGCGAACATCACGGGAAGCGCCACAAGCACTTCCACCGGCGTCGCGGTGACGATCACGATGGCGCCCCAGGTTTCTTCAGGCAGCACACTGGGTTGGACATGTGGGCGCCCCAGCCCGCTACATGCCGCAATCCTGCAAATAGCCGCATGCGCGCGCTTCAGAAAGCTGGAGATACCCGCGGCATGGCCGCGCGGCCTGCGCCTGCCGCGCCAGACGGAATCGAACGGAATATCGACAGACTGAGGGCCGAAATCCGTGAGGCCGAGGCAGGTGTTGCGCGCCTTCGGAATCGCCTTGAAGTGCTCGCCAGCGATGCACGCATCGCAAGGCCCGCGTCGGATCTCGCGGCCTCGGCCCCTGCGACCGGCGAAGACAAGCTGTTCGCGGAGTGATTCGGGGTCAATGACACCCGCAGACCGATACCCCCGATTGATCCACATCACCCGACCCCCATCGCCCGTCCGGATCACCGGAACAGGGGACGGCCGCCCGGGTCGGTGGGGTAAAATCGTCCTCTTTTCCTCCAGTCATCGCGACCTTCCCTCCCCCATGTCGTCACCGCCCGCCGCATCATCGTCCGCCGCTTCACCGTCCTCACGGAAATCCGCCGGGCAGGCGCCTGCCGCGTCCACCTCCAACTTCCTGCGCGCGGTGATCGAAGCGGACCTCGCTCGCGACAAGTACGCGGCGCGCACCTGGGGCGGCCACCCCGGCCCTGCCGCAATCCATGCGGGAGCGGCAAAGGACCCGGCGCGTATCCGCACCCGTTTTCCGCCCGAGCCGAACGGCTACCTGCATATCGGTCACGCGAAATCGATCTGCCTGAATTTCGGGCTGGCGCGCGATTTCGGCGGCCAGTGCCACATGCGGTTCGACGATACGAACCCGGCGAAGGAAGAGCAGGAATACGTCGATTCGATTCTCGATGCGGTGCGCTGGCTCGGTTTTGACTGGAACAAGCACCTCTTTTACGCATCGAACTACTTCGACACGCTGTATGACTTTGCCGAGCGCTTCATATCCGCGGGATTTGCCTACGTCGACAGCCTGTCCGCCGACGAGATGCGCGCCCATCGCGGCACGCTGACCGAGCCGGGAAAGAACAGCCCGCACCGCAGCCGCAGCGTCGAGGAAAACCTCGACATGTTCCGTCGCATGAAAAAGGGCGACTTCCCCGATGGCGCGCATGTGCTTCGGCTGAAGATAGACATGGCCTCGCCCAATATCAACATGCGCGACCCGGTGGTCTACCGCATCCGGCGCGCGCATCACCATCGCACCGGTGACACCTGGTGCATCTATCCGATGTACGACTACGCGCATTGCATCTCGGATGCGCTCGAGCAGATCACGCATTCGATCTGTACGCTCGAATTCGAAGACCACCGCCCGCTGTACGACTGGGTCCTGGAGAAGCTCGCGGGCTTAGGCGTACTCGCCGAACCGCTGCCGAAACAGTACGAATTCGCGCGACTGAACCTCACCTACACGGTTCTCTCGAAACGCCGGCTGATCCAGCTGGTGGAGGACCGTCACGTCGCGGGCTGGGACGACCCGAGGCTGCCGACACTGGCGGGCTTTCGCCGCCGCGGCTACACGCCGGAGGCGATCCGGCTTTTCATCGAGCGCATCGGCGTGTCCAAGGAAAATTCCACCATCGACATGGCCATCCTCGAGGCGGCACTGCGCGACGACCTGAACGAACGTGCGGAACGCCGGATCGCGGTGCTCGATCCGATCAGGCTGGTGATCGAGGACTGGCCGGTGGACAAGGTCGAAACCTGCCACGCACCCAACCACCCGCAGAAGCCCGAACTTGGCAAACGCGATATCGCCCTCACCCGCGAGCTCTGGATTGACCGCGAGGATTTCATGGAGACGCCACAGAAGGGTTTCTTCCGGCTCGCACCCGGTACCGAAGTGCGGCTTCGCTACGGCTACATCGTGAAATGCGAGCGCATCGAGAAAGACGATTCGGGCAAGGTGACCACTCTGTATTGCAGCCACGATCCGGCGACCAAGTCCGGCCTGGAAGGCGGGCGCAACGTGAAGGGCAACATTCACTGGCTCAGCACGCGCGATGCGATCGACGGCGAAGTGCGCCTGTACGACCGCCTGTTCAGCGTGGCCACGCCCGGCTCGGGTGACTCCGATTACCTCACGCAGATCAACCCGAAGTCGGTGGAGGTGCTGAAGGTGAAACTCGAACCGGAACTCGCGAACGCGAAACCGGAAGATCGCTTCCAGTTCGAACGCCATGGCTACTTCGTCGCCGACATGAAGGACTGCACGGCAGGCAGACCGGTGTTCAACCGCGCCGTCACCCTGCGCGACTCCTGGGGCAAGGACGCGCGCTGAGCGCGTCTTGACTATTCAACGATCAGCCGGAGAACACGATGGCATCCACAGGGAAAATTGCGCTTGTCACCGGTGCCGGCACCGGCATAGGAAAGGCGGCATCGCTCGCGCTGCTCAAGGACGGCTGGAGCGTAGTGCTCGCGGGCCGACGCATCGCGCCGCTGGAGCAGACGAAATCCGAGGCCGGCGCCGACGGCGCACGTGCGCTCGTGGTCACCGCCGATGTCGCTCAACCCGAGTCGGTGCGAGACCTGTTCGCGAAGGCAAAGGCAAAGCACGGACGGCTGGACATGCTGTTCAACAACGCAGGTGTCAACTCACCCGGCATTCCGCTTGAGGAACTTTCGTTCGAACAGTGGAAATCGGTGCTGGACATCAACCTTACCGGGCCGTTCCTGTGCACCCAGGAAGCGTTTCGTATCATGAAGCACCAGTCTCCGCGGGGCGGCCGGATCATCAACAACGGCTCGATCTCGGCGCACACGCCGCGGCCGAATTCCTCACCGTACACATCCACCAAGCACGCGATCACCGGCCTCACCAAGGCAACCGCGCTCGATGGCCGCGCGTTCGACATCGCCTGCAGCCAGATCGACATCGGCAACGCCGCCACCGAAATGGCCGAGCGCATGGCCAAGGGCGTGCCGCAGGCGAACGGAACGATTGCGATCGAACCCCTGATGGACATCAATCATGTGGCAAGCGCGGTGCTCTACATGGCCAGCCTGCCGCTGGATGCGAACGTGCAGTTCATGTCCCTGCTGCCGCCGAAGATGCCGGCGTTTATAGGACGCGGGTAAGAACAGAACTGATTTACCGCCAAGGCGCCAAGAAAAGCCAAGGACGCCAAGAAGAGCGGGGCATTGCGAGGAGCGCAGCGACGAAGCAATCCCGAC
>CAMBSA010000245.1 GCA_945869935.1 Bordetella parapertussis
GATAGGTACCGTCCTTGTTGAGGCCAGTTTGAATCTTTGACACCAGCAAGGGCTCCGATCCGAGAGGACGAGTTCGAGCGACTTGGTCCTCGTAAGGCGTGGAGAAGTCGGAATTGCCGACCGCCTTTTCGTGTTCGAACCCGAGCAACGCTGCGCGCGCATCGGGAGATGATTGCGTCACAACCCGCGCACTCGATTTCGCAAGCTTGAGAAGCGCAGGCCACAGCAGCTTGACGCACCGTCGGGTCAGCCAAAGGAGCATCTCCTGCCCGTCGTTGGTCGACAGGCGCATGAGAATCCGGTCCTCTTCCGGGCGATACTCAAGCTTGATCTGGTGAAGGCGCATTATCGATATCCTGACGCGTCGAGTTTAGCGCGCCGCATGCTGATCGAGGGCCCAGGCGACATGTTCGCGGACCATCGGCGAGGGGTGATCCGCACGTGCGCCGAGCGCATCGAGGACATCGTCACTTGTGGGCGCGTTGCCGAGCCCAACGGCAATATTCCGCAGCCAGCGTTCATGACCGATACGCCGGATCGCGGACCCGGCAAGGCGGGCATCGAACTCCTGCTCAGTCCAAGAGAAAAGCTCCACCAGACGCGCGCAGTCCAGTCCGTTGCGAACCTCGAAGTCTTTCTCCTGCGTCACCTGCGCAAAGCTGTTCCACGGACAGAAAATCTGACAATCGTCGCATCCATAGACACGATTGCCGATCAATCCACGCAATTCGACCGGTATGGTTCCCTTGAGTTCTATCGTCAGGTAGGAAATGCAACGGCGTGCGTCCAGCAGATAGGGCGCGAGTATTGCCTTCGTCGGACACACGTCGATACATTTGCTGCACGACCCGCAGTGCTCCGATGCCGCGGTGTCTACCGGTAGCGGCAGATCGGTGTAGATCTCGCCAAGAAAAAAATATGAGCCCGCATCCCTCGAAAGCAACAAGGTGTGCTTTCCGCGCCATCCCAATCCGGCCTTGCGCGCGAGTTCCACCTCCATCACCGGCGCGGAGTCGCTGAACACGCGGTATCCGAAATCACCGATTGCGTTTCCGATTCGGCCGACAAGGTTCGCAAGCCTCGAGCGCATCACCTTGTGATAGTCGCGCCCCAGCGCATAGCGCGCAACGTATCCGGCCTGCCCGTCTGCCAAAACTCCCGACGCGTCGGCAGAATCTGGAAAGTAATTCATCCGTGCGGCAATGACCCGGATCGTGCCGGGAACAAGTTCTCCCGGCCGCGAGCGTGCGGTCCCGTGGCGTTTCATATAATCCATCTCGCCGTGCAGCCCTCGTCGCAACCAATCGACGAAGCCTGGCTCGACAGTCGACAGGTCGACGTCTGATACGCCGATTGCCTGGAAACCCAGTTCAGCCCCCCAGTTCTTGATGTTCGAGGCGAGTGACGAGAGGTCATTGGACGCATGCATAAGCAGGATGATACCGAGGCGGCTCCGCACGACATGCTGGCGATTTCACTCGCGGATGAGGCGGCGACGATTGCACTTGCCTCAGCCCTCGCACGCCGATTGACCCCCGGCTTCCTGCTTTACCTGACCGGAGAACTCGGTAGCGGAAAGACAACACTGGTTCGCGGAATTCTGCGGGTGCTCGGACACGCCGGTCGGGTAAAAAGCCCGACATATACTCTGGTTGAACTTTATACGGTTTCTAGGTTAGACTTGTACCACTTTGATTTTTATCGGTTTCGGGATCCGAAGGAATGGGATGAGGCCGGATTCAGGGAACACTTCGATGGCAACGCAGTCTGTATCGTGGAATGGCCTGACAAGGCCATCGGCCTTCTGCCCCCGCCTGATCTGGAAATCTCTCTTCAAACCGATGCAAGCGGCCGGCTTGCTACCCTCACAGCACATACTCAGGCAGGTATCGATTGCGTATCGGACCTGAAATCGCCAGACGCTTGTTCCTGAGCGGCCACCTGCTGCTGCGTTTGGTACTTTTGGGTTTTGCCGCACTTATCCTCTCGCAACTCGTCGTGGCCACGGTCCGCGCGCAGGAAACCGAACGCGCGGTGAATCGCGCAGGCGAGCCGGTACGAGCCGTCCGCATCTGGCCCGCCCAGGATTACACCCGCGTCACGCTGGAATCGAAGTCCGCCATTTCGCACACCCTTCTCACGATCAAGAACCCCGACCGGCTGGTGCTTGATCTCGATGACGTCGACTACCAAAGCCTCGCGAAGGAAATCTCCGGAAAGATTGGCACCGAAGACCCGTACATCGCAGCACTGCGCGCCGGACGCTTCAAGCCGGGCGTGGTTCGCTTGGTGTTTGATCTCAAAGGCGAGGCAAAACCGCAGATCTTCACCTTGAAACCGGTGGGTGAATACGGCCACAGGCTGGTGCTGGATATCTATCCCGTCAAACCTGCGGACCCTCTCATGGCGCTTCTTGACAAAGGAGGCAGCCGGGACGCACCGCCGGCCGCACCCGCGAAGGACGCGCAGTCCACTCCAGCGCCCTTGCCGCTTCGCATGGAACCGGAAGTGCACACCGAAGTTCGTACAGGTAGCGCAGCGCTGCCGGCGGATCCCAAGCCGGATACGCGTGAGGAAAAGCCGGTGCAACGGCCGGCCGACGCCACGAAGCCCGCCGCGGTGCAACGCCTGATCACCGTCGCGATCGATGCCGGACACGGCGGCGAAGACCCCGGAGCAAAAGGCAGGCGCGGCACGCTGGAAAAACATGTGACGCTGATGATCGCGCGCCGCCTGAAGGCGCTCATCGACGCAGAACCCGGCATGCGAGGAGTCCTTACCCGCGACGGCGACTTCTTCGTCCCTCTGGTGACGCGTGTCGAGAAAGCACGACGCGTTAAGGCGGACCTGTTCGTGTCCATTCACGCGGATGCGTTCATCAAGCCCCATGCACGCGGATCGTCCGTGTTCGCGCTATCGGAACGAGGAGCGACGAGTGCCGCCGCCCGCTGGCTCGCAAAGAAGGAAAACGAGGCGGACCTGATCGGCGGCGTCAATCTTGATGTCAAGGACAAGCACCTCGCTCAGACACTGCTGGATCTGTCCCAGACCGCGACCATCCAGGACAGCATCAAGCTCGCGCGCGCGGTGCTGGGCGAGATCGGCACTATCAACACCCTGCACAAAGACAACGTCGAGCAGGCGGGGTTTGCAGTTCTCAAGGCACCGGATATTCCCTCGATCCTTGTGGAAACCGCGTTCATCAGCAACCCGGAAGAAGAGTCGAAACTGACCGACGAGGCCTATCAGGACAAACTCGCAAAGGCCGTGCTTCGCGGCATCCGCCGCCACTTCACCCGTAATCCGGCGACTTCGAAGCCGGTGGTCGCGTCCGCGACGTCGTCCCCGTTCCTGCAGCGCCCGGTACTCGCCGCCAATCCCTGATCGGGAATTCTGTGGCTAGCGAGTGCGCAACTTGTGCTTGATCGCCTCGATCACAACCGGCAGAAGTGACAAAAAAATGATTCCGACGATGATGGCAGACAGGTTCTGCTTCACGAACGGGAGGTTGCCTAGGTAGTACCCCACCCCGACCAGTGACACGACCCACAACACCGCTCCGGTCACACTGAATGACAGGAACCGCGGGTAATGCATGCGGCCGATACCGGCCACGAAGGGCGCGAATGTGCGCACCAGCGGCAGGTAGCGGGCGATGACCAGTGTCTTCCCTCCGTGCCGCTCATAGAACCCGCGCGTATGGTCAAGCGCTCGCCGATTGAAGAATCTGGACTGCTCCCACCTGAATACGCGTGGACCGAAGAACCGGCCCGCAAAATAATTGCAGTGGTCACCAAGTAGGGCCGCAACGATCAGCGTCGCGGCGAGTAGACGCACATCCATCCCGGCCGCCGCCCACAGGGCGCCGGACACGAACAGCAGCGAATCGCCAGGAAGAAAAGGGGTAATCACCAGTCCGGTTTCGCAAAATACGATCAGGAACAGCAAGACATAAATCCACGTCCCGTATTGCGCGAGAAGGGCTGCCAGATGCCGATCCAAGTGCAGGACTATGTCCCAGAATGCAAGCAAGATATCCATGCGGCGATTCTAACCTGCGTCGCCCTATAATCCTGTCGCCACGACCCGGTGGAAGTTTTTGCTCGGCCCCGCCCCAAAACATGACAGCCATTCGCCGCCTGCCGGACACACTGATCAGCCAGATCGCCGCCGGCGAGGTGGTCGAGCGTCCCGCGTCAGTGCTGAAGGAACTGCTCGAGAACGCACTCGATGCGGGCTCGACGCGCCTTGACGTGACGCTCGCCGAAGGCGGCGTGCGCGAAATCCGTGTCACCGATGATGGTGGAGGAATTTCGCGCGAGGACCTGCCTCTTGCCTTCGAGCGGCATGCCACGAGCAAAATCGCCAGCCTTCACGATCTCGAGAACGTGAACTCCCTCGGGTTTCGCGGTGAGGCGCTCGCGAGTATTGCGTCTGTTGCGCGGGTGGAAATTGCCAGTCGTATCATTGGCCCCGACACTCAGTCGGCA
>CAMBSA010000246.1 GCA_945869935.1 Bordetella parapertussis
GATACACCCCGAACGACCAAATGGTGAAGGGCCTGCAGGATTTCGTGAAAAATTCGATCGCGCCCTACAAATACCCGCGGGCGATCGAATTCGCGACGTCACTGCCGCGCACCGAGACCGGGAAGCTGCAGCGCTTCAAGCTGAAGTAAAAAGGCGGAAAGCTTCGGAACAGGGAGGGCGGGAGAGCCCGCCCTCGTTCCTGTCCTGCGCGTTACCTCTCCCACCCCGGCAAAGCCCGCATCGAGCGGGCTTTGTTTTTCATGGGTGTCATTGCGAGCGAAGCGAAGCAATCTCGACTCGCGTCACCCAGTGGATTGCTTCGTCGCAGCGCTCCTCGCAATGACCGAAGCTTTCTTGGCGCCTTGGCGGTAAAAGGGCGTTAGCGATAAGACTGCGATCCCCGCTAAACCTTGAACGATTCCAAAGTCTCGGGCGCGAACAGGTCCTCCGGCTTGAGGCGTTTCTTCGACAATCCCTGCTCGTGGTGATAGCGAAGGAAGGTCTCGAGCACGCTGCGATTCTCCTGCAGCCCGTAGGGCCACCAGTCCTCACCGAGTTCGCTTCGTGCCTGCTCGACATGCGCCACCAGCCAGGGAAGCATCGCCATGTTGGCGGCCGTCTGGATCAGGCCCTCGATGGTCCTGCGTTTCGCCTCCACAAACGCCTTGTAGAGCGATTGCGCGACCCACGGATTCTCGCGGTACACATCGCGCCGGATCACCACCGTGTGCATGATCGGGAAAATCTTCGTCCGACGGTAATAGTCGAGTTCGGTCTCGACGTAGTTCGGGAACAGGCGCTTCACGTCACTCGGGCGGGAATACAGCGTGGACGGCGCGCGTGCGGAATGCAACGCGTCGATCTCGCCATCGGCGAGCATCTGCGACAGGGTCTTGTTGTTGGGGATGGCGGATATACGGATTTCGGACGGCAGATCGAGCTTGAGCTTTTCCTCGCGGCCAGGTTCCTCCTCGCCGCCGGTGAAATACTCCACGCTACTGACCGGCACCTTGCACTCATCGGCAAGTATGCCCCTAATCCACACCGGCGCCGTCATCTGGTATTCGGGGACGCCCACACGCTTGCCCACGAGCTGCTCGGGCCGGGTGATGCCGCTCTTTGCGGACACGAACACGCAGGAATGGCGAAAAAAACGCGAAGGGAAAACCGGAATCGCGATGAACGGCGGATTTTCCCGCTGCAGCGAAAGCGTGTACGACGACAGCGACATCTCCGCCACATGGAATTCGCGATTGCGAAGCATCCGAAAGAACGTTTCCTCGACCGACAAGGGCAGGAAGGTCAGGTCGATACCCTCGGCACGCACGCTTCCATCGGCGAGCGCCCGGGTCCGGTCGTAATCCCAGCAGGCAAGGGTGAGCCGCAGATCTGACATGTTTCCTCCTGTGAATTGGCGTTTTGCGCCAGTATACGGCGCATTGAGGCTTTCCCTCGGCAATCCCTCGAATACGGCGCTTTCATGAAGACCACCCGACGCCGGAAATCTTCTCCTGGAGGAAGACCATGAAATCGATTCGCTTGAGCCTGTTCGCGCTCGCTGCCTCGCTTGCCTGCGGTATTGCACACGGCCAGGACTATCCGAACAAGGCAGTCAAGATCGTCGTTCCCTACGCCGCCGGCGGGCTGCCCGACACGATGGCGCGCCTGATAGGACAACGACTGAACGACGCGCTCGGGCAGCAGTTCCTCGTGGACAATCGCGGCGGAGCCGGCGGCATTTCCGGAACCGATGCGGTGGCCAAGGCAGCGCCCGACGGATACACCCTGGTAGTCGCCGATGTCGGCCAGCTCGCGATCAATCCCTTTCTCTACAAGAAACTGCCCTACGACTCGATCAAGGACTTTGCGCCGATCGGACTCGCAGGAACCTCGCCCCTGTACATCGTGATCCACCCCTCCGTGCCCGCGAACACACTGCAGGAACTGATCGCTCTCGTGAAATCCAAACCGGGCCAGTTCAATTACGGATCGGCGGGAACCGGCAGCATCCATCACCTGACGATGGAGTCGTTCAAGGCGGCGCTCGGCCTGGAGATCACGCACATTCCGTACAAGGGCTCGGGACAGTCCGTGCCCGCGCTGCTGGGCGGACAGGTCAACATGCTGCCCACAGCTCTGCCCTCGATGGCGGTTCACGTAAAGAACGGCAAGGTAAAGCTGCTCGCAATCACCACGCTAAAGCGTTCGGCGGCGGAGCCACAGGTTCCCGCGGTCGCCGAAATCGTGCCCGGTTTCGACTTTCTCGCCGAGATCGGCCTGCTCGCTCCCGCGGGCACACCACCGGCGATCGTCAACCGTCTGTCGCAGGAAATAGCGAAGGCCGTCCGCCATCCCGACATCTTGCCGCGCTTCACCGCGCTGGGCATCGATCCGGTCGGCTCCACGCCGGACGCCTACGCCGCGACTATCCGCGCCGCGCTTGAAAAATACGCGAAGGCCGTCAAGGTCTCCGGCGCGCAAGCGCAGGACTGAGCGAGCTTGCCGGGCAGAGGAAGCACAGCGCCTCATGTCCGGTACGCGCGCGGCGGCGCCTGACACCGCGTTCTGGCGGGTGATTCCGTGAATGCGTTCGTGCACGAACCCGCGCGTCGGACTCCGGTCATCGCCGAGGCCGATGTCGTCGTCCTCGGCGGCGGTCCGGCCGGTCTTGCTGCAGCCGCGTCCTGCGCAGGACAAGGTGCAAGCACGCTGCTCGTCGAACGCTACGGCTTCCTCGACGGCATGGGCACCGCGGCGGGCGTCACCAATTTCTGCGGGCTGTTCGCCAACGTGCACGGCGAGATCCGGCGCGTGGTACATGGCATCGCGGACGAACTGCTCGACCGGATGCAACACGCCGGAGGCCTCAAGGATCCGCACGAAATCTTTGGCAAGACGCGGGCGCAGGCCTACGACATGCCGGCATTCAAGCTCGCTGCCGACGAGCTGCTGCTCGAGTCCGGCGCACAACTGCTGTTTCACGCGCTTGGCGCCGGCGTCAGCATGGAGGGCGAGCGCACCATCGATGCACTGATCGTGGAAACCAAATCCGGCCGCGGCGCGGTGCGCGGGAAAATATTCATCGACGCCTCCGGGGACGGCGATCTCGCGCACTGGGCCGGCGCACGCTGGGAAAAGGGGGACGAGAACGGCCATCTTCTCTATCCGACGCTGATGTTTCGCATCAACGGGGTGGACCCCGCGCGCGCCGACGCCGAAGCGATAAACACGCTCATGGCTCAGGCAGCCACCGAGGGCAGCCACCGCTTTCCCCGCAAGGGCGCGATCGTCCGCCCGCAGAAAAATCCCTCCGAGTGGCGCGCCAACGTGACCCAGATCCGCAATTCCGCCGGCCTCGCGATGGACGGCACCGACGCGATGCAGTTCTCCGCCGGCGAAATCGAGGGTCGCAGGCAGATCGGGGAATATTTTCGCTTCCTGCGCGAACGCGTGCCCGGCTTCGAGGCGAGCTACATACTGGATATTGCCCCGCAGGTTGGCATTCGCGAGACGCGCCGCGTCGTCGGCCGCTACATGCTCACCGCCGAGGACGTTCTCGGCTGCGCAAGCTTCACCGACACGATAGGCGTCAACGGCTGGCCACTCGAGCAGCATGTCGCGGGCGATGTGAAATGGACCTGGCCGGCGATCCCGCAGTCGCGCGGCTTCAATCAGCTTCCTTTGCGAATGCTGCTTTCTGCCGACATCGACAACCTGCTGGTTGCGGGTCGCTGCGCATCGATGACATCCGCCGCACAGTCCGCGGCGCGGGTGAGCGGCGGCTGTTTCGTGATGGGGCAGGCCGCAGGGACCTGCGCGGCTCTTGCGCTCGACGAGCACATCACCCCTGCCGAACTGGACGTCGCGAAACTCCAATCCCGTCTCGAGCGCGACGGTGCGTGGCTCGGCCGCGAAGATTGACTACCAAATTGATGACCATTCGCGTCGAGCGCAGCGAATCACCCGCGAGTGTTGGCGACGCGCGGATGATGATCGAGCGGCTGGAACGCGAACCCGGCGCCTGACTCGGTTGCGACGTCTCGGTGGAAGGACTGTACCGGCGCGAGGCGATCGCCTGCGCGGACCCCGCACTCGCGTTCTATCTCGACGGCAATACCTTGCGAATCGTGCCCCGGACCCCGACCGGTCACGCGATTGCCGCATCCATAGAACCTCTGCATGCGTTCGAGCGCCGGGAAGGACGGCTCGAAATCGGTTTCGGGAACTCCGCTTCTGTGCCGCATCCCGTGATCGCGTTTCTCCGGAAGTTCCTTGCGCTGTTCGCGCCCGCGTGTTCCGAGCTCGGGCTCTACGGTGCGTTCGCGTTCGACTTTTATCGACTTGAAAGCGGCGACGCGATTCCGCAGGACGGTCGCAGGCGCATGGCGCTGTTCTTCCCCGAGCGAGTGCTTGTCACCGGGGATGCGGGACACCGGTGGATCACGTTTCGCTTCCCCGATCTCGTGTTGTCATCGAGCACACCTG
>CAMBSA010000247.1 GCA_945869935.1 Bordetella parapertussis
ACAACGATCTTCACCGCCTTCAAGTTCTTCGATGTGGCGAAGACGATGACCCAGCTGCCGCAGTCCTGGATCGTGGGCGGCGCGATTGTCAACAAGGCGTGGATGGCAGCGCTGCCTTCGGACCTGCGCGCGATCGTGCACGAGGAGTCGCGCAAGGCCGACGGCGTCCCCCCGACCTGGGGTGTAGACGACATCGAGAGGGCGCGCAAAACCTGGGAACAGAACGGCGGACAATATGTGGCACTGTCGGCAGCGGAGCAGAAACGGTTCGTGGACGAGTTCGCCGCGGCGACCATTCCCCTGCTGAGCGCCAACGCGCAGGTCAAGGCCGACTACGATGCCTTTGTCGCGGCGGCGAAAAAGCACAGGAAGTAGCGCAAGGAACGACGCGCGGCAGGACGGCGAGAGCCCCGCCTGCCGCGAGTGACAATCTTCAGGAGAGTGCAATGAACACCCGGGATCCCGCAGCCAGCGCTGTCAAGGAACTGACCCATTTCATCGGCGGCAAGCATGTTGCCGGCCGGGACGCGAAGAGCGGCGGCCGCTTCGGCGATGTCTTCAACCCGACCCTGGGCAAGCTGTCGGCGAAGGCGCCGCTTGCTTCCAAGACCGAAGTCGAGGCCGCGATCGCGGATTCGCAGGCGGCGTTCCCGGGCTGGGCGAACACCTCGCCGCTCACCCGCGCACGCGTGATGTTCCGCTTCAAGGAGCTGGTTGAAAAGCACATGGACGAAATTGCGATGCTGGTGTCCACCGAGCATGGCAAGGTGCTGTCGGACGCCAAGGGATCGATCCAGCGCGGCCTGGAAGTTGTGGAATTCGCCTGCGGCATTCCGCACCTGCTCAAGGGCGAGTTTTCCGACAGCGTGTCCTCGGGCATCGACGTGTATTCAATGCGCCAGCCGCTGGGCGTCTGCGCCGGCATCACGCCGTTCAATTTCCCGGCAATGGTGCCGATGTGGATGTTCCCGATGGCGATTGCCTGCGGCAACACCTTCATCCTGAAGCCCTCGGAGAAGGACCCGTCCTGCCCGCTGCGGCTTGCGGAACTGATGCTGGAGGCGGGTGCGCCTCCCGGGGTGCTCAACGTGGTCATCGGCGACAAGGAATCGGTGGATACGCTCCTGCACGATCCGCGCATCCAGGCGATTTCGTTTGTCGGCTCGACCCCGATCGCGCGCTATGTATTTGCCACCGCGTCGCTCGAGGGCAAGCGGGTGCAGGCGATGGGCGGGGCGAAAAACCACATGGTGGTGATGCCGGATGCGGACATCGACTCGGCGGCCGATGCGCTGATGGGCGCGGCCTACGGCTCCGCCGGCGAGCGCTGCATGGCGATTTCGGTGGCGGTGCCGGTGACCGAGAAGACCGGCAACGAACTGATCGAGGCGATGAGTCCGAAACTGCGTGCCCTTAAGGTGGGTTCGTCGATCGACGAGTCGTCCGAAATGGGCCCGCTGGTCACGCGCGAGCACCGCGACAAGGTAAAGGGCTATGTGGACATCGGCGTGCAGGAAGGCGCGAAGCTGGTGATCGACGGCCGGGAATTCCGCCCGGCGAAGCACCCCGACGGCTTTTTCATCGGCGGCTGCCTGTTCGACAACGTGCGCGCCGACATGCGCATCTACAAGGAAGAGATCTTCGGTCCGGTGCTGTCGGTGGTGCGGGCGAAGACCTTCGAGGAGGCGCTGGCGCTTCCCAACGAGCACGAATACGGCAACGGCGTGGCGGTGTTCACTCGAAACGGAGACGTGGCGCGGAACTTCGCCAACAAGGTGCAGTGCGGCATGGTTGGCATCAACGTGCCGATCCCGGTGCCGCTGTCCTTCCACAGCTTCGGCGGCTGGAAGAACTCGATGTTCGGCGACATGAACCAGCACGGTCCGGACGGCGTGCGCTTCTACAGCCGGGTGAAGACGATCACCGCACGCTGGCGCGAAGGGGTCAGCCCGGGATCGAACTTCGGCATGCCCCTGATGAAATAAAGCGGTCCTTCCCTCAACAACCAGGGAGTAAATCATGGTCAACCTGCAAGACATCCGTTACCTGAGAATCGGCACGCCGAAGCTGGACGACGCGGTGGAATTCGCGACGAGCATCGTTGGTCTGCAACTTGTCGGGCGCGAAGGCAAGGCGGCGTATTTCCGCTCGGACAAGGTGGGCGTGCGCGGCGACACTCGCGACCACACCCTGGTTTATTTCGAAGGCGACCCGAAGGACCACAGCATCGGATTCGACCTGCGCGACCCGGACGACTTCGACACGGTGGCGGGCGAACTGGAAAAGGCGGGACATGCCGTGCGCGAAGGGACCTCGGACGAGGCACTGTCCCGTCGGGTGAAGCGGATTTTGTTTACGAAGGACCCTACCGGCACCAAGATCGAAGTGGTGGCGCGGGCCTTCCACAGCGGCGTTCGCTACTTTCCCGCACGCGACGCCGGCATCACCGATTTCAGCCATATCGGGCTTCGCACCGACAACCCGAAGCGCGACGAGGCCTTCTGGACGACGCTGATGAACGCACGGGTCTCGGACTGGATCGGCGACGCGCCGCTGCTTCGCATCAACACCTACCACCACTCGATTGCCCTGTTTCCGGCACCCGGTGGCGGCGTCCAGCACATCAACCACCAGGTGGAAGATGTGGACGACATCATGCGTGCGTACTACTTCCTGAAGGAAAAGGGCGTGAAGATCGTCTTCGGTCCCGGCCGGCATCCGCTGTCCTCGGCGATCATGCTGTACTTCGAGGGCCCCGACGGCATGGTGTACGAGTACTCGGTGGGCGTGAAGCACGTCCAGCATTCCGAGGACGCGACCTACCGTCCTCGGCAGTTCCCGTTCACTGACCCGTACAGTCTGTGCATGTGGGGTTCGCGACCGGACATCACCGAATTCCGCAAACCCGATCCCAAGCCCGCGATGCAGGCGGTCAAATAGGCAAGGAGGAGGATATGGTAAATCTCCACGACATCCGTTATCTGCGCATAGGCACCCCGAATCTCGAGGCGGCAATCGACTACGCAACCAAGATAGTCGGCCTGCAACTCGTGGCCCGCGAGGGCAAGTCCGCCTACTTCCGCTCCGACAAGTGCGTCGTGCGCGGTGACACCCGCGATCACACGCTGGTGTACTTCGAAGGCGATCCGACCGACCACGCGAGCGGCTTCGACCTGCTGAATCCGGCGGATTTCGACACGATCGGCGCCGAACTCGAGCGCGCCGGCCACCCGGTGCACATGGGAACGCAGGAAGAGTGTGAACAACGCCGCGTGAAGCAGTTCCTGTCTTTCAAGGACCCCTCGGGCAACAAGATCGAGGCCGTGGTTCGGCCCTTCCACAGCGGCGTGCGCTATTTCCCCTCGCGCGACGCCGGCATCACGCACTTCAGTCATATCGGGCTTCGCACGACCAATGCGCCGCGCGACGAGAAGTTCTGGACCAAGCTGCTGAACGCGCGTGTCTCGGACTGGATCGGCGATGTGCCGCTGATGCGCATCAACACCATCCATCACACGCTCGCGCTCTTTCCCTCGACCTATCCCGGTGTGCAGCACATCAACCACCAGGTCGAGGACATCGACGACATCATGCGCTCGTATTATTTTCTGAAGGAAAAGGGCGTGAAGATCGTGTTCGGCCCGGGGCGCCATGCGACGTCGTCTGCGATGTTCCTGTACTTCGAGGGACCGGACAAGATGGTCTACGAATACTCGGTGGGCGTGAAGCACATCCAGCCGGAGGACGAGGCGAGCTACCGTCCGCGGCAGTTCCCGTTCACCCCGGAGTCGTTCTGCATCTGGGGCTCCCGGCCGGACATTCCCGAGTTCGACACCACGAAGAAAACCGGCGATACGTCCGGCGGCCTCAAGGCAGCCTGAGAGCCGCCTGAAAAAGCATTCAACGAAAGGCACACATGGAACAGCAGCAGATCATCGTCAGGAAAATGGCCCGTGCGCTTGCACGGGGCGGCCTGGTCAACGCCTACGGCCATTGCAGCGTGCGGCTGGACGACAAGACCTTCCTCGTCTGCGCACCCAAGCCGATGGGACTGATCGCCAAGGGGGAGCCGGGCAACGTGGTACCGATCGAGGGTGCGCTGCCCGAAGGCGTGCTCGGCGAGGTGCGGATGCATCAGCAGATCTACAAGCGCCGGCCGGATGTGAAGGCGATCAGCCGTTTCCTGTCGCCGAACGTGATGGCGCTCGCAGGCCTGGGACTTACGCCCAAGGCGCGCCACGGCTTCGGTTCGTACTTCTATCCGCAGGTTCCGTTCTGGGCCGATCCCGGCCTGATCCGCAACGAACCGGCCGCCATCGGCGTGGCCGAAACCATGGGCAAGGCGCCCGCGGTAGTGGTCGGCATCAACGGATCGGTGACCGCGGGCGAGACCCCCGAGCAGGCGGTGACGCTTGCCTGGTTCCTCGAGGACTCGGCGCGGGTCGAACTCGCGGCGCTGTCCGCGGGACTTGCCGAGAA
>CAMBSA010000248.1 GCA_945869935.1 Bordetella parapertussis
AGGACGCGGTGGACCTTGCGTGGAAGATGCAGGGTGTGTTCTCCGGCTGGGCGCCGTTCGGATTGCTCGACACCTATGCGATCGAGCGGCGCCCGGTGGCGGTGCGCAACGTCGACGAGGCCACGTTCACCTTCGCCAAATTCCTGAACGTGCCAAAGCTTGAGCATCTGCGGGCGACCGGTAGCGAAGGCGACGCGGCGCGCGACACAATGCGCCGCCATCTCGCCGAAGGCGACTTCGAGCGGGAATACCGCAACGAGGGCATCGTTCTCGGTTACCGCTACGATCCCTCGCCCTTGTGCATCCCGGACGGGACGCCGCCGCCGGAGGACACCGCCAGCACCTATACGCAGACCGCCCGGCCCGGATCGCGCGCACCCCACGCAGTCCTCGCGGACGGGCGTTCTACAATCGACCTGTTCGGTGCGTCGTTTGTCCTGATGCGACTGGGCGACGACCCGCCGCAGGCAGAAGGACTGATCCGCGCTGCGCAACAGCGCCGGCTCCCGCTCGCGGTCCATGCGCTTGACGAAGCTCATGTGCATGATCTCTATGATCGCAGGCTGGTGCTGGTGCGACCCGACGGCCATGTCGCCTGGCGCGCCGATACCGAACCGGACAATCCGCTCGCTATCGTGGATGCGGTACGGGGCGCAAGGGCGTGACCGGCGGGCGTGACCGGCAGCTGCTCGTGCTGTGCAAACGACACAAGGAGGGAATCAGATGACAGCATTTCGTTCAATTCTTAGGGCCTTGGCGGGCAGCGCTGCCGCAATAGCGTTCCTGTCGACGGCCATTGCACAAACTTATCCGGTCCGACCGGTGAAACTGATCATGCCGTTCCCGCCGGGCGGGCCTACCGACGCTGCGGGCCGCCTGATCGCACAGAAACTTTCGGAAGACCTCGGCCAGCAGGTCGTGATCGAAACGCGCGCGGGAGGAAGCGGGATTCCGGGCACCGAAGCCGCCGCCAAAAGCGCACCGGACGGCTACACCCTGATCTACGGCACCACCTCGACGTTCAGCATACTGCCCAGCTTGGCGAAGAACCTGCCCTACGATCCCCGGAAGTCCTTTGCGCCGGTCAGCATCGTCGCGACCGGGCCGTTGCTTGTCGCGATCAACGCGTCGGTACCCGCGCGTACGCTGCGCGAACTGATCGCGCTCGCCAAGGCGCAGCCTCGCAGCCTGAATTTCGGATCCGCGGGAAGCGGCACGGTGCCGCACCTCGCGGCCGAATTGTTCAAGACACTCGCGGATGTCGATATCGTGCACATCCCGTACAAGGGCTCCGGCCCGGCACAGGCCGATCTGGTGGCAGGGCGCATCCAGTTGATGTTTGACGCCTCCGCACCGCTGATGGCAAACATCAAGGCGGGAAAACTGCGCGCCCTCGCGATTGCCAGCGCATCGCGGATCGACTCACTTCCGGACACCCCCACCGCCGCCGAGGCGGGTCTGCCCAACTACGAAGTCGGGCTGTGGAACGGCATCCTGGCACCTGCAGGCACCCCGCATGAAATCGTGACCCGTCTCAACGCAGGCGTGCGCAAGGCACTCCAGGATCCTGCCACCGGCGCCGCGCTGAACCGTTTCGGGCTGATTCCCTCGGGCAACACGCCCGAGACGTTCGCCACCTTCATCGACACCGAGATCGAACGCTGGAGCCGTGTCGTGAAGACCTCCGGCGCGACGCTTGACTGATCTGCGGAGGCTGCGCCATGTCCCTTACGAGAGAAGAAAACGATCGCCTGACCCGGGTAGGCCCGGGGACCGCGATGGGCTCGATGATGCGGCAGGGCCACTGGATTCCGGCCGCACTGTCCGAGAAACTCGTCGCCGACGGAACGCCGTTGCGGGTTCGCCTGCTGGGCGAAAACTACGTCGCGTTTCGCTCGACCGACGGCCGCATCGGTTTTTTTGACGAGGCCTGCCCGCACCGCGGCGCCTCGCTTGCGCTCGCCCGCAACGAGGACAATTCGCTTCGCTGCATTTATCACGGCTGGAAATTCCACGTGAGCGGCGTGACGGTCGAAGTGCCCACGCAGGCAAGTCATGCCGCCGAGTTCTGCAAGGGGGTGCCTCTGGTGCACTACCCCGCACGCGAAGCAGGCGGAATCGTCTGGGTCTGGCTGGGATCGGGCAAGGACGCACCGCGGTTTCCCGATTTCGAATTCACCCGCATACCTGCGTCGAACAGGGTGGTGTACAAGCAGACCGGAAATTTCAACTGGCTGCAGGCGGTCGAAACAACCATGGACTCGGCGCACGCCGGCGTTCTGCATCAGAGCCATGTCGCATCGATGACGCTCTCGCTTGCCGCAGAAAGCCAGGCCCCGGCGTATGAAATCGAACCGGCGCCGGGCGGATTCCGCTACGCGGGCATTCGCCCGCTTCCAGACGGATCGCGCTACGTGCGCGTCAACACCTTCGTGCTTCCCTGGTACGGCGTGATCGCGCCGCGCCAATCGCCGTATCAGGGCGGCGCGGTGTTCTTCGCGATACCGATCGACGACGAGAACTCGACCTACTGGACGGTGCGCTACCGGATGGACGGACCGATCGAGAAGGACGCCATCACTCTCTTCAGCGATCCGGCGGACTGGCCGCCCGCGGTACCCGGCGACGCATCGAACAACTGGGGCCAGGACCGGGAGTTGATGCGCAACGGCCATTTCACCGGCTTTCCCCAGCACATCACAACCGAAGATCTCGTAATCGCGACCAGCCAGGGCCCGATCGTCGATCGCACCCGGGAATATCTGAATTCCGGGGACGGCGCGCTGGTGCGCCTGAGACGGGTGTTGCTTCAGGCTATCGACGATGTCGATTCGGAAACCCGGGCGCCGAATTCACTCGTGGACTATTCGACCCTTCGCGGTTTCGCGGGCGTGATCCCGGCCGGGGGCGACTGGCGGACTCTCATCGCCTGACTGCTCAATGGAGTTCCAGATGTTGCCGTGTCCGGGGCTCGGGAAGAGCGCTCCGCCGCCGTCAGACCGTCAGATATACACCCGCGTCCTGATCGCGCCCATGTCGGCCTCGTCGAGCGCGCGGCGGATGACACCCACCGCTTTCTGCAGGCCCTGAGGCGCAAGCCGCGTCGAGCTCGAGTAATCCTCCGGATCGCCCACCACCAGGCGCAGGTCGACGATCGAAAGCCTTGAGGCCACCGCCCGGCTGATGATGCGCTCGTTGAAGATCGCCAGCGCCGCCAGCGCCGCCTGCTGGCGTTGCGGTTCGTCGTAACGCGGCTTGAAGCCGGTGCACACGAGCGTAAGCAATCCGGAACCTAGCGCGGTGGTGATCAGCGGCTCGATCATCTGCTCGAAGGCGTCGGCCGCGAACGACAGGCGCGCAAGCGATTCGCGGTAGGGCGCGGGCGCACCGTCCAGCAGCCCGCTTTCGGCGATTGCCTCGTTGCCTTCTAGACAGATCACCGCATGCGTCGCGTCGTTCGGCAGCCCGGCGCCGTCGGACATGTCCTTGAGCGACACCAGGCTCAGCCGGCCGTTGAATCCGGGGCCGAGCGGATCATTGAGATTGCCGATGTCGGGCAGGATCGCGTCGCCAAGCAGAATCACATGCTTGTCGGAGAGTTCGAGCGTCGGAAATCCGTTGTCGGCCATGGTGTTGTTCTACGGCTCGCGCCGCCTCCCCGCATTAATCGGCGCCTTGTGCGCCGATTTCCAATTTCCCACGCGGCGCCTAATGCGCCGATTTCCACTATCTCTTGGGCGGCGCTAGTGCGCCGCTTCCCAATTTTGCCCGGTACCCACATCCACCACCAGCGGTGCGCGCAGCTTTGCCACGTTGGTCATCAGGCCGGGCAGTTCGGCGCGAACGTCCTCCAGCTCCGCTTGCGGCACTTCGAGCACAAGCTCGTCATGCACCTGCATGATCATCCGCGTCCCGGCCTGCTTGTCGTCCAGCCAGCCCTGCACAGCGATCATCGCGAGCTTGATCAGGTCGGCGGCGGTGCCCTGCATCGGCGCATTGATCGCCGCACGCTCGGCACCGGCGCGGCGCGCCTGGTTACTCGAGCGGATTTCCGGCAGCCAGAGCCGGCGGCCGAACACCGTCTCGACATAGCCTTTCTCGTGGGCGGATTCACGGGTCTCCTGCATGTAGCGCTGCACGCCGGGATATCGCGTGAAGTAGCTGCCGATGTAGGCCTGCGCAGTGGCGCGCTCGATGCCGAGTTGCTGCGCGAGGCCGAAAGCGGACATGCCGTAGATCAGGCCGAAGTTGATCGCCTTGGCGGTGCGGCGCTCATCCGAACTCACCTCATGCAATGCGCGGTTGAACACTTCCGCCGCGGTGGCGCGGTGGATGTCCTCGCCCGCCTCGAAGGCGCGCAGCAGGCTCTCGTCGCCCGACAGGTGGGCCATGATCCGCAGTTCGATCTGGGAATAGTCGGCCGAAACGATGACGCAGCCGGGCGCGGCGATGAAGGCCTCGCGGATACGCCTG
>CAMBSA010000249.1 GCA_945869935.1 Bordetella parapertussis
CCCGCCGGCACCCCGCGCGCGATCATCGCAAAACTGCAGGCAGAAGCGCATGTCGCGGTGCATCGCCCCGAATTGCGCGAACGCCTCACCGGACTCGGCATCGACCCGGTCGCGAACACGCCCGAGCAATTCATTGAATTGCTGCGCGCGGAATCTGCGCGCTTTGCCACGGTTGTAAAGGCGGCGAAGATAAAGGCGGAGTAGGCCGCGAATGCAGACGGCTTACACCTGGTTCATCAGAGCATTGCGCCTGTACTGGATCGCCTCGGCGACATGCGCGGTATCGATCGCATCCGACTCCGCCAGGTCGGCGATGGTGCGGGCAATGCGCAACACGCGGTGGTAGGCGCGAGCCGACAGGCCGAGTCGCGAAATCGCCTGGCGCAGCAAAGTCCCCGCTTCGTTTGAAGTGGCGCACAGTCTGTCCACCTCGCCCGCTTCGAGTTCCGCATTGGTCTTTCCCTGCCGCGTCTGGGAAAGCGCATGCGCTCGTACGACACGCTCGCGTACCTGGGCGCTGCTCTCCCCGGTCGATGCGCGCACGAGTTCATCATCGGCGAGCGCCGGCACCTCGACATGCAGGTCGATGCGATCGAGCAAAGGACCCGAGAGCTTTCCGCGGTAACGCGCGATGCGATCCGGCGTGCAGCGGCAGCGTCCGCTCGAATGGCCAAGCCATCCGCAGGGGCAGGGATTCATCGCCGCAACAAGCTGGAAACGCGCAGGGAATTCCGCCTTGCGCGCGGCACGGGATATCGAAACCCGACCGGTTTCAAGCGGCTCGCGCAGTGCCTCCAGAACGCGCCGCTCGAACTCCGGCAACTCGTCCAGGAACAGCACGCCGTGATGCGCAAGCGATATCTCGCCCGGGCGCGGATCGCTGCCACCACCGACCACCGCAACCGCCGACGCGGAATGATGCGGTGTACGGAACGGGCGACGTTTCCATCGCGAAAGATGGAACCCGCCGGCAGCGATCGATGCAAGCGCTGCCGACTCGATTGCCTCGGCATCGCTCATTTCGGGCAGCAGACCGGGCAGGCGGGCGGCGAGCATCGACTTGCCGGTGCCGGGCGGCCCGCTCATGAGAAGACTGTGCCGCCCGGCCGCGGCGATCTCGAGCGCACGCTTGGCATGCGCCTGTCCTTTCACGTCGAGCAGGTCGGGGTAGACCTCCTCGACCGACACCTCGCTCGCAACGGGACGCTCGAGCAGGGTCTGACCCGCAAGATGCGCGCAGACCGCCAGTAATGATGCCGCACCGAGAATGTCTGCGGAGCCCACGCGCACCGCCTCGCTGGCACTTTCCGTGGGCAGAACAAAGGTGCGCCCCTTGCTCGCAGCGCGCCAGGTCATTGCGAGCGCTCCCCTCACTGGCCGTAGTTCGCCCGAGAGTGAGAGCTCACCCGCAAATTCGTATTCAGACAGACGATCGGAAGGAATCTGACCGGCGGCGGCGAGAATGCCGAGCGCGATCGGCAGATCGAAACGGCCGCTTTCCTTGGGCAATTCCGCAGGCGCGAGATTGACGGTTATCCGTCTCGCAGGAAAATCGAAGCGCGAATTCAACAGCGCGGCGCGCACCCGATCACGGCTTTCCTTCACCTCGGTATCGGGTAAGCCGACGATATTGAACGCGGGCAGGCCGTTGGCGAGGTGCACCTCGACCGTTACCGGCGGTGCATCCAGGCCTGCGAGGGCCCGGCTGTGGACCACCGCGAGAGACATGAAACGCGCCTATTGGCGGAGCTTCGCTTCCAGCGCTTCGACGCGGGTCTCGAGCTCGCGCAACCGTTCGCGGGTGCGGGCGAGCACTTTGGACTGGACGTCGAACTCCTCACGCGTCACCAGATCGAGCCGTGAAAAGCCCGCGGCCAGCATCGCCCGGAGATTCTTCTCCAGGTCGCCGGCGGGGCTTTTGGCAAGCAACTCGCTTACGCGGGCTGACAGATCGTCGATGAATCGCGGATTGGACATGGCTGAAGGCGGGCCGAGTCTAGCATAGGGACTAGAACGCACCGGATAGCGGTTCGGAGGACAGCACATGCTGAGTGCGAGGGGATGAATCGCCGCACAGGTTTGGTGCGAGAGGCGCGCCAGATAAGCCAATATTCCGTTTAAGTATATGATTATTATATGCTATTTAACTGGCACGGGATGTGCAAGGTTGGTGTTGACGTTTTCCATCTGAAACATCTCAACGCCCGGCGGCTTATTTATGATGAAGAAGCTGTTGCTCGCCACAGCAGTCGCAACTGCGCTGTCCGCACCCGTGGCCATGATGGCGCAAACCCCGGCCGCAGCGCCGGCTTCGCCGCATACCTTCACGGGCAATCTGGGTTTTGCCAACGACTACCGGTTCCGCAGCATTTCGCAAACCTTCGGGAAGATGGCTGTTCAGGGCGGATTCGACTATTCGCACTCAAGCGGCTTCTACCTCGGCACCTGGGCGTCGAACGTCTACGGCGGCAACAACGCCTCCGGTCTGGGCACCAACTATTTCAACGGAAACATTGAATGGGACGTCTACGGGGGCTACAAGTTCGAGCCGATCAAGGACATCACCATGGATGTCGGCGTGCTTACATACATGTACCCCGGTGCCAAGTACGGCACGCCGACGCGGGGTGACTACACCAACACCGAGCTCTACCTCGGCGCCAGCTGGAAATGGTTCACCGCCAAGTACTCCAACTCGCTCACCGATTACTTCGGCATCAACAACGGTTCGATGTCACCCGGCGGCGTGGCCGCGTGCGGCGTGGATGCCGGCGGCGGCGCGCTCGCTGCGGGGTCGGCGGACTGCGCCAAGCTGAATGCCGGCGGCTCCAAGGGTTCGAGCTACCTCGACCTCGGCGCGACCTTCGACATCGGCAGCGGCTTTAACCTGGTTGCCCATATCGGCAAGCTGTCGGTCAAGAACTACGGCCTGTTCAACTACACCGACTACAAGCTCGGGTTGACCAAGGACTGGCTCGGCCTGACCTGGGGCGCGTCCTACATCGCCAACAACGCGCGTTCGACGGTCTACCGCACCGTCAAGACCGAAGGCGCAGCGCCGACGACCAACACTGTCGTCTACGACACGCGCAAGCCGACGCTGCTGTTCACGGTTCAAAAGACGTTCTGATCTTCGGATAGCGGGGGCGGTCCACCGTCCCCATTCAAGAACACAAGGGAGCATTTATGAAACTCGTTACGGCAATCATCAAGCCGTTCAAGCTCGACGAGGTCCGTGAAGCCCTGTCCGCCATCGGCGTACAGGGCATCACCGTGACCGAGGTCAAGGGCTTCGGACGCCAGAAGGGCCACACCGAGCTGTATCGCGGAGCCGAGTACGTGGTCGACTTTCTGCCCAAGGTGAAGGTGGAAGTTGCGATCAAAACGGAACTGCTCGAACCGGTGATCGAAGCCATCGAGAAATCCGCCAACACCGGCAAGATCGGCGACGGAAAGATTTTCGTTTTCGAACTCGAGCAGGTCATCCGCATTCGCACCGGCGAGACCGGTGCGGAAGCGCTGTAAGGGAGAAACCATGAAAAAACTACTCGCATTGCTGGCCCTGTTCGGCGCGGTGACCTTCACCGCGCCTGCCATCGCCCAGGACAAGGCTGGGGAACCGGCGAAAGCCGAAGCTCCGAAAGCGGCAGCAGCCGCCGCCGCCGAAACGCCGGCCGCGCCCGCCGCTGCCGCAACTCCCGCGCCGATGCCCAACAAGGGCGACGTGTCGTGGATGATGATCTCCACCGCGCTCGTGCTGATGATGAGCGTCCCCGGTCTCGCGCTGTTCTACGGCGGCATGGTGAGGGCGAAGAACATGCTCTCGATGCTGATGCAGGTGTTCGTCGTGTTCTCGCTGGTGACGGTGCTCTGGTGCGTTTATGGCTACAGCCTTGCGTTCACCGAGGGCAACGCCTTCTTCGGCGGATTCGACCGCTTGTTCCTGAACGGCACTTTCGACGCCGCCAAGGGCGAGTTCGCGATGGCCGCCACCTTCAGCAAGGCGACGCCCATCCCGGAGCTCGTGTTCGTGGCCTTCCAGGCAACCTTCGCCGCGATCACCTGCTGCCTGATCCTTGGCGCGTTCGCCGAGCGGGTGAAGTTCTCCGCGGTGCTGATTTTCACCGTGCTCTGGTTCACCTTCTCCTACACGCCGATCGCGCACATGGTCTGGTTCTGGCCCGGCCCCGACGCCTACACCGCGGCGAATGTGGTGGATGCGCAGAATGCCAAGGCCGGTCTGATCTGGCAGTGGGGCGCGCTCGACTTCGCGGGTGGAACCGTGGTTCACATCAACGCCGGTATTGCCGGCCTGGTGGGTTCCTACATGATCGGCAAGCGTCTCGGCTTCGGCAAGGAAGCGATGACGCCACACAACCTGCCGATGACCATGATCGGCGCCTCGCTGCTCTGGA
>CAMBSA010000250.1 GCA_945869935.1 Bordetella parapertussis
AGCCAAGCGGCGTGATCATAGACATCAAGGTGTGCAGTTCGGCATGTTCCGGAACCCGCGACTGGATGAATAGCGTCGCCTGCGCCGGGTCGATCCCTGCTGCGAGCCAGTCGATCACCATCTCCCAGACATTGGCCTCGATCGTGCCCGGCTCGTCGTAATGCGTGGTGAGCGCATGCCAGTCGGCCACGAAGTAATAACACGGGTATTCCGACTGAAGCCGGACCCAGTTCTTAAGCGCCCCGTGATAATGACCGAGGTGCAGGGCCCCCGTGGGGCGCATTCCTGAAACGACGCGTTCTTCGTACATCAGAGTTGGAGCAGAGTCTCTATTAAGTCGATGGAAGCCCGGACCATCGGATTGAGAATCAATCCGAGCATGTTGGTAAAGATCAGCAGCAGCAAAATCGGGAATCCCAGCGGTTCCGAGCGGGCGTAAATCATCGCAAGCCGGTCGGGCAACAGACTGAACGCGATACGCCCGCCGTCGAGCGGCAGAATCGGAAGCAGATTCAGCACCATCAGGACGACGTTGATCTCGATGCCGGCTCCCGAAATCAGACCGAGGGGCAGGGTAAAGTAGTTGTGCGGCGTCACTAGCGAAAGTTTGAACAGTAGCGCCCAAAAAAGCGCCATCGCCAAGTTTGATGCCGGACCGGCCAGCGCCACCCAGAGCATGTCTCGCTTGGGACGGCGCAACGCATGGAAATTCACGGGGACCGGTTTTGCCCAGCCGAACAACATCCCTGCGCCACCGAACATCTTGCTCGCGATCAGGATAGCCAGCGGCACGATGATGGTCCCAATAAGGTCCACATGCCGTAACGGGTTCAGGCTCACCCTGCCCAGCCGCCAGGCGGTCAGGTCGCCGAAATGCCGTGCCACGTAGCCGTGTGCGGCCTCGTGCAGAGTGATCGCGAAAACCACCGGAATGGCGTAAATCGCGATGATCTGGACGATGTTGTATTCCATTCGGACGGTTTTCGGGCCGGGCGGGCTGTTACAGGGGCGGGGAATCAGGAAAAAGCCCGCCGGAGCACGGCGGGCCACGCGTAAAAGACCCTGAATTTTATCAGGCTTCCACCCCTGCCGCCCGCGGGTCGCCCTTGCCCAGCCGTTGCACCCGTGGTTGGTCTTCGGTCAGGTCGAGGATCGTGCTTGGTTCGACCCCGCAGGAACCGGAATCGATAACCAGATCCACCTGATGCTCGAGTCGGTCGCGAATTTCCTCGGCGTCGTTGGCTGCAAGCGTTTCGCCTTCCAGGATGGCGGTGGCCGACAGCATCGGTTCACCCAATTCGGCCAACAGGGCCTGCGCAACAGGATGGTCGGGGACGCGCAGACCGATCGTCTTTCTCTTGGCATGCAGCAGCCTTCGCGGTACCTCGCGTGTCGCCTCCAGAATGAAGGTGAAACTGCCCGGTGTCAGGTGCTTGAGCAATCGGTAGCGGACGTTGTCCACCCGCGCGTAGGTGCCGATTTCGGAAAGATCGCGGCACATCAGCGTGAGGTGTCGACGGTCATCGAATCCGCGCAGGCGCCGCAACCGGTCCATCGCATCCTTGTCGCCCGTGTGGCAGCCGAAGGCATAACAGGTGTCTGTCGGGTACGCGATGATGCCGCCCGAACGCACGATGTCCACCGCCCGCTTGATCAGTCGCGCCTGCGGATGCGTCGGGTGAACCGAGAAGTACTGTGCCATCGAGGGACGGGAACGTTTGCCGGTTTGCTTCGGTGCGCTTGGTGGTGGCAATTCGATGCGCGCAATCCGAGGCGCGCAGCATCATTGCGTTGCGCTCAAGCTTCCAGCAGATCCCAGACCGGCTTCAGATCGTCGGGAAGTTTCGGCAGCGCGCCGAGATCGATCCGGCTTTCGCCCGGGCCGTGATAATCCGAACCGCGGGAGGCTGCAAATCCGAGGGCGCGGGCCATCCGCGCGTATTCGTCGTATTGCGCGTTGGTGTGGCTGCCGGTGAGCACTTCGATCGCCTCGCCGCCGGCGTCGCGGAATTCCGCGAGCATCGTCTTCATTTCGTCTTTCGCCAGCTTGTAGCGGCCGGGATGCGCCACCACCGGCACGCCGCCGCTCGCGCGAATCCAGCGGACCGCATCGCCGAGGTTCGCCCAGTGATGCGGCTCGTACCCCGGCTTGCCGCGCACGAGGTAGTGCTGGAATACGTTCTTGGTGTCATGGCCGTAGCCGCGCGACACCATAAAGCGCGCGAAATGCGAGCGGCTGATCAGATCGGGATTGCCGGCATAGGACATCGCACCGGACAGCGCGTCCTTCACGCCGATTGCCTCGAGGTGTTCCGCTATGCGCGCCGCACGGCGGGTTCGGCTGCTGCGCACCCAGCGCAGGCCTTCCTGCAGCACCGGATGGCTCGCATCCACGTCGAGTCCTACGATATGGATCGTGTCCCCGCCCCAGCTGACCGAAATTTCCACGCCGGGAATGAAGCGGATGCCGACGTCGTCCGCGGCGGCCTGCGCCTCCGCGAGGCCGCTTACTTCGTCATGATCGGTGAGTGCGAGCGCGGTTACGCCGCGTTCGTGCGCGCGGCGCACCAGCTCCGTGGGTGAAAGCAGACCATCCGAGGCGGTGGAATGCGAATGAAGATCGAAATTTTCGGCAGAGGCCATCGGAAGAGTTTACTCCCTGCCACGCGCCTCTGCCGCCGCCATGCACCGGCGGAATCCGGCGAGGTGGCTGCGCGCGTCAGGACGCCTGTGTTCCGTGCAGAAAATTCTCGATTTCGCGGGCAAGCAACTCCGGCTGGTCGTGATGAACCATATGGCCTGCATCGGGAATCATCACGTCGCGCAGATGCTGGAACATCTTCTTTCGCTCGCCGATCGCCTGCGCGTCGAGCTTGAGAAAATCGAGTGACTTGGTCTTCTCCGCCTGCACCCAGAACACCTGCGCGCTGACATTGCGCCAGCAGGCAAACGTTTCCTCCGCCCGATACAGCACCGGGTTCACGATCTTGTGCGCAGGGTCGCTCAGCAGTTCCACGCGACCCGCGGCATTCTTGCGCCCCCAGTGCGGGGCGAGGAAGGCGGCGCGTTCCGCGGTCAGGCGCGGATTGTTCTTCTGCAGCCGCTGCGCGAGTTCGTCGAAGTTCGCGTAGTCCTTGAAGCCCTCCGGCGCGCGCATTTCCTCCAGCCATTTCCGGTAGCGCTCGGGCGCCCTGGCGGGGTCGGTATCGGCCATGCCGAATCCTTCGAGGTTCACGAAGCGGCCCACGCGTTCGGGACGGATGCCCGAATACAGGCCGGCGATGTGTCCGCCCATGCTGTGGCCGATGAGTGTCGCGGGGCGATCGGGTTCGAAATGATCCAGCAGCCGGTCCAGATCGACGAAGTAGTCCGGAAACCAGTAGCAGTCCGCCCCTGTGGGGCCGGTAAGACCGTAGCCGCGCCAGTCAGGCGCGAACACCTGCCAGTCGCCTTTCATTTCGTCCACGAGGAACTGGAACGATGCCGACACGTCCATCCAGCCGTGAAGCATGAAGAGCTTCGGCGCGCCTGCGCGGCCCCAGCTGCGCACGTGGTAGCGGATGCCGCGAATGTCGATGTAGTCGGATTGGCTCGGTTTCATGGTGCCGGATCATACCAAGCATGCATTCCATGCCGACTTTTCCGCGAAGACGCTTTGTTAAGATCCGCCGCTGTTCCCTGGCTTTTCCGATCCCAAATTTTGCAGGCTCCCATACATGCCCATCTACTCGCTTGGCGATCGCCGCCCCGTGTTCCCCGCGGAGTACTACGTCGCCCCCACCGCCTCGCTTATCGGCTCGGTCACACTCGGGCATCAGGCGAGCGTCTGGTTCAACGTGGTGATCCGCAGCGATCGCGAAATAATCAACATAGGTGAGCGCAGCAACATCCAGGACGGCTCGGTGCTGCACTCCGATCCTGACCGGCCGCTGATTCTCGGCAACGACGTCAGCGTCGGGCACAAGGCAATGCTGCACGGCTGCTCGATCGGAAACGGCAGCCTGATCGGCATGAATTCGATCATCCTCAACGGCGCGAAAATCGGTGCGGGCAGCATCATCGGTGCAGGAGCTCTGGTCGCGGAGGACAAGGAGATTCCTCCCGGCGTGCTGGTGCTGGGGGCGCCGGGCAAGGTGGTGCGTGATCTGAAACCGGAGGAACAGGCGTGGCTGCTGCGCATCGCCGACGGTTACGTGCAACGCGCCGCCCGCTACCGGAAGGAACTTCAGCCGATGGAAGTCTGCCCCTGTCCCTAACGAGTTCAAACCGGTGCCAGGCAGGAAAATACGTGTTTCCGGACCGCGAGCAGTGCGGCGTAAGAGTGAAAAACAGCTTATAATTCAACAGTTTTCCGGCAGCTTTGACACCAGCAGCCGCGGCATCCACCCCTCCCTACACCT
>CAMBSA010000251.1 GCA_945869935.1 Bordetella parapertussis
GCCGTTGATCGCCGGGGTGAAGTTGAGGCCCCAGTAGGACAAAACGGAAAAACCACCGGCGCCGGCGGCGCCGAGTCCGAGAAGGATCTTCCAGGAACTGCGAAGGATTGCTGCATCACGCACCATGGGCGTCCAGCAGAAGGGCAGCAGGATCGCAAGCGACAGCGCCCAGCGCCAGAAGGCGATCGCGAACGGCGGCACGCTGTTGTTCAGCGCGCGGCCGACCACCCAGTTGCCGCCGAAGGACAGCGCAACCACGATCAGGAGCAGATACGGAACAAGGCGCGATTCGCGGCCGGGGTTGCTTGCGGGGGGCATGAGTTGGAATTCCGGTTTTCGTTTTTATCCACGGGCGCGCGAACCGAAGCATTCGGCCGTTGCCGGACACGCATTATCCCGGAGCGCGGCGTCGCGGTGGTATGGCGTAACATAAATGTTTCGATCCTTGCGTCGTATTAACCCTCGCGGTGATCCGGATTTGGACAACTGCGCAGCCTGATTGCGGTTGGCCAACGAGGGAGCGCCGAGGACGGTTCAACCAATTCACGCGCATCGCTGCGCCATCCGTCATGCCCGAAGCAGGAAATTCCGTGCCGACCGCCGCGGTTTCCTCCGCCACCGGATCCGGTGCGGGACGGCATGCGCCCTTGTCGGGCATTGCTTCGGGCCTTGCCGTCGCGGATGCGGAGCTTGTCGCACTTGCCCAGGCCTATGCGGCGCAGGTGTATGCCGATCGCCTTCTCGGAACCGGTGAACCCGCGCTGGCACACGGCCTCGGTGCCGCGGCGATGGCGGCGGACCTGCGGCTGGACGCACAGACGCGGGCGGCAGCGATGCTGTTCGCGGTGCCGGCCTTCCTGCCGGATTCGCAGGCAGCGCTCACCGATCGCTTCGGTCCCGCGGTGGCGGGCCTGGTGGACGGCATCTCGCAGCTCAACCGCCTGCGGGTGCTGATACGCAAGAGCACCGCGCCGGTGGCATCGGGCGGATCGGTCGAGCGCACCGAGCGGGCTTCGCAGATCGAGGTGCTGCGCAAGATGCTGCTCGCGATGGTGGAGGACATACGCGTGGTGCTGCTGCGGCTGGTGTCCCGCACCCAGACGCTGCGCTATCTCATCCGCACCGGCGCCGACCAGCGGCAGGCGATCGCGCGCGAAACGCTGGACCTGTATGCGCCGCTCGCCAATCGCCTTGGCATGTGGCAGCTCAAATGGGAGCTCGAGGACCTGTCCTTCCGTTTTCTCGAACCGGAACTCTACAAACGCATAGCGCGAATGCTGGACGAGCGACGCGTCGAGCGCGAATCGTTCATCGCTGATGCGATCGCGCAGCTGTCGCTCGAACTCGCGGTCGTCGGACTGAAGGCGGAGGTCACCGGCCGGCCGAAGCATATCTACGGCATCTGGAACAAGATGCGCGGCAAGGGGCTGGACTTTGCTGAACTGCATGACGTCCGCGCGCTGCGGGTGGTCGTTGAGGACGAGCGCGACTGCTACACCGCGCTCGGCGTGGTGCACAACCTCTGGCAGCCGATTCCGGGCGAATTCGACGACTACATCGCGCGCCCCAAGCCGAACGATTACCGCTCGCTGCATACCGCGGTGACGCCGCCCGACGGGCGTTCGCTCGAGGTGCAGATACGCACGCACGACATGCACCGGTTCGCCGAATTCGGCGTGGCGGCGCACTGGCGCTACAAGGAAGGCGGTGCCGGGCGCCCGGGCGCGCGAGGCGACCGCTTCGACGAGAAGATCGCGCTATTGCGCCAGATGCTTGCCTGGCGCGACGAGGTGGTGGACTCCTCCGACTGGATCGATCAGGCGAAGCACGCGGCGCTGGACGATACGGTCTATGTGCTCACGCCGCAGGGCAAGGTGATCGACCTTCCGCACGGCGCGACGCCGGTCGATTTCGCCTATGCGCTGCACACCGAACTCGGGCACCGCTGCCGGGGTGCCAAGGTCAACGGGCAGATGGTGTCGCTCGACTACCGCCTGCGCAACGGCGACCGCGTGGAGATCACGGCGGCCAAGACGGGCGGGCCGAGCCGCGACTGGCTGAATCCCGAGGTCGGGTTCATCGCGAGTTCCCGGGCGCGCAACAAGGTGCGTCAGTGGTTCAACAGCCTCGCGCTGGATAAGACGATCGCCGAGGGGCGCGCGCAGGTCGAGCGCGAGCTTGCGCGCGCCGGTGCGGGCAGCGCGAATCTCGACACGCTTGCGACGACCTTGGGTTTTGCCGGCAGCGACGAGTTGTTCGTGGCGGTGGGACGCGACGAGATCGGCATGCGGCGGGTGCGCACCGCCTTGCTGGGTCCGGAGACGACCGAGGCCGAACCGGAACCGCTTATGGTGCGCGGCAAGGCGAAAGGCGCACCGGGCGGCGTGCTCGTGGTCGGTGTCGACCGCCTGCTCACCCAGCTTGCCCGTTGCTGCAAGCCGGTGCCGCCGGATTCGATCGGCGGATTCGTCACCCGGGGTCGGGGCGTGTCGATTCACCGGCGCAACTGCCCCAGCCTTGCGGTGCTGGCCGCGCGTCATCCCGAGCGGATGCTGGACGCGGCCTGGGGCAGTTCGGGCGAGGGCGCGTATCCGGTGGACGTCCTGGTCCGCGCCACGGATCGCCAGGCGCTGCTGCGCGACATCAGCGAAGTGCTTGCGCGCGAGCGCCTGAACGTGGTGGCGGCGAACACGATTTCCCGCGGCGGGACGGCGACGCTGGTGTTCACCGTGGAGGTGGCGAATCTTGATGACATGCGGCGTGCGCTGCCGCTGATCGCAGCCGTCCCGGGCGTGGTGTCGGCTGTGCGGCGCTGATACGGTGGGTGGCGAAATGCCACGGGGTATTGATCCAGCGCAAGGCTGGCGGGCGGGTGTGGACGAGACTGGGGTGATGCAATGGATGATTCGAATACCGGACAAAAGCCGGCGATGGAAATCGAGCTGAAACTCCTGTTCGCGGCGGCGGACCTCAAGGCCTTGCCGTCGAATCCTCGGGTGCGCGAGATCACCCGGGCCGACCATCGCTCGGTGTTGCTGCATTCGGTGTATTTCGACACCCCGGAGGGCGATCTGCGCGAGTCCGGCGTCGCGCTGCGTCTGCGCCGCGAAGGGCGGCGCTGGGTCCAGACCCTCAAGGGCCCGGGCGAGGCGGTCGCCGGTCTGCACGCGCGGGGTGAATTCGAGTGGCGCGTACCCGGTGACCGGCTGGACCTCGACGTGCTCGTACAGACACCGTATGAAAAGCTGCTTGCGAAGCGCCGGGTGCGCGAAGGATTGGCGCCGGTGTTCACCACCGAGTTTCGCCGGCGCGTGCTGGAACTCGCGTTCCCGGACGGTACCGAGGCCGAGTTGTGCATTGACTTCGGCGAAATCCGCGCCGGTCGGCGCACCGAGCCGATCTCCGAGGTGGAAATCGAATTGGTCAAGGGCGAACCGCGGACCCTGATCGACTACACCATCGTGTTGTCCGAATCGGTGCCGTTCCGGCTGGGGCATGCAAGCAAGGCGGAGCGCGCCTGGCAGCTGGTCCTCGGCAGGGCCGGGGCTCCGCGCAAGGCGGTCCGGTACGCGATCGCGCCGGGGTCCGATGCGATCTCGGCGATGCGGATTGTGATCGCGGATTGCCTGGCGCAGGTCGGCGCGAACACGGAAGGCGCCATCGAGGCGAAGAATCCCGAATTCCTGCATCAGTTGCGCGTGGGTTTTCGCCGGCTGAGGGTCGCGCTCGATCTGGTCCCCGACGAGCGCTGGCGCGAGGCGCTGGGGCCGGTGCTGCTCGAGTTGCGTGATGTGTCGGTGGTGCTCGGGCCGGCGCGCAACTGGGATGTATTCGCGCGCGAACTCCTCCCCCCGATCGGCCGGCACTGCGGTCAGCACCTGCTGGCGGGTTTGCGTGCGCGCACCGCGGCGCAGCGCAGGAAACATTCGATGGCGGCGGCGGCCGCGATTGCGTCGCCCGGATTTGCGCGTCTGTGCCTTCGGCTCGGCGCCGCGCTGGCATCGATGGCGCCGCCCTCCGACGAAGCAGCGCTCGCGGAGCTTGCGGTCGGACCGTTAGCGGCACAGGCCCTGGACCGATCCAGGCGCCGGTTGTTGCGGCGAGTGCCCGCTGAGCCGAAGCCGTCGGCCGAGTCATTGCATCGCATGCGGATCGCCGCCAAGAAGCTGCGCTATGCGGCGGAATTTTTCGCGGCTCCTTATCCTCGCAGGAAGGTGCGGCGATATACGGATGCGCTCGCGGAGTTGCAGTCGGTGCTCGGAGATGCGAACGATGCGTCGGTGGCCCAACGCATGATCGAACAGGCGGCGCAGAGCGGGAAAAAGCCGCTCGCGCCGGAACTGCGCGGACTGGCGCAAGGATGGGTCGCGGCGACCGAGGCG
>CAMBSA010000252.1 GCA_945869935.1 Bordetella parapertussis
CTCATCGAGCGTGAAATCGAGCGCGCCGAGGTTCTCGCGAACCCGCGCCCGATCACCCGACTTCGGGATCGCGATCATGCCCTCGCGCGACAGCAGCCACGCGAGTGCAACCTGCGCCGGTGTTTTCCCGGCCGCCAGCGAGAGCCGCTTCAGGCCCGCGTTGCTCAGCAGCCTCGCCTGCTCGAGCGGCGAATACGCCATCACCGGCACGCCGCGTTCGCGCAGGCGCGGCAGCAGGTCCCACTCGATGCCGCGCCGCGACAGGTTGTAGAGCAGCTGGTTGGCAGCCACCCGTTCGCCGCCGGGCAAGCCATCGAGTTCGCGCATGTCGGACAGGTCGAGATTGCTCACGCCCCAGTGGCGTATCTTGCCCGCCACCCGCAGCGCCTCCAGCGCCGCGACCGATTGGGCGAGCGGCACGCCGCCGCGCCAGTGCAGCAGGTAGAGATCGATGCGTTCGGTCCGCAGCCGCTTGAGGCTGCGCTCGCAGGCAAGCGCGGTGCCGCGGCGGGTTGCGTTCTGCGGCAGCACCTTGCTCACCAGGAACACCTCGTCGCGCCGGCCGGCGATCGCCTCCGCCACCAGGCTCTCCGACTGCCCGTCGCCGTACATCTCGGCGGTATCGATCAGCGTCAGGCCGGCGTCCAGCCCGAAGCGCAGTGCGGCGAGCTCCTCCCCGCGCAGCGCGGAGTCATCGCCCATGTTCCAGGTGCCCATGCCGAAGGCCGGCACCCGCTCACCGTCCGGAAGCAGGACGGTCTTCATGCCCGATGGAGCCTGCATCAGTTCGTGGCGCTCATTTCTTCTCGAAATGGCTTGCCGCGCGCGCGAAGGTCTCGCTCATCTGTTTCCAGGCGGCATCGGTCCCTGCACTCAGATCCTTCCACGCATCGGCGGAGGCGCCCTGCAAAAGGCGCATCTGGTAGGCCGCGTTCTCCTGCTGTGCCTTCACCGCAGCCATCTGGCGATCGAACTCGGCCTTGGCGGTTGCCTGCGCATCCTTTGCCTTCATCTCCCAGGCCGCTGCCTGGGCGTTCCACTCGTCGAGCCGGGCCTTGAGCGTTGCAACGTATTCGTCGCGGGTCATGATCGAGCTCTCCTCGTTGGATGGACTGCCGGACCATGATACGCGCGGAAGGAATTCCGGTTGCAGCACCCGTCGCGGGCAGGTGTCACGGCCGCAAGCCCCGCGGTGTCGCTACAATGCGGCGGTCAATCAACGATCATCGCGATCAGCGTTATCACGACATAGCGATCCACACGGGAGTACCGCATGTTCCAGAACGGCCTGCTCAAGGGCAAGCGCATCCTCGTCACCGGCGGCGGCACCGGCCTTGGGCGCGAAATCGCGACCAAGTATCTCCAGCTAGGCGCGGACATCTTCATCTGCGGCCGACGCAAGGAGGTGCTCGATGCGACCGCCGCCGAACTCATGGCGGCGCACGGCGGCTCGGTCAAGACCCACGGCGTCGACATCCGCGACGCCGCCGCGGTGGATTCGATGATCCAGTCCATCTGGGATGACGGCGGGCCGCTCACCGGCCTGGTGAACAACGCGGCGGGCAATTTCATCTCGCGCACCGAAGACCTCTCGCCGCGCGGCTTCGATGCCGTGGCCAACATCGTTCTCCACGGCACCTTCTATGTCACCCAGGCGGTGGGCAAGCGCTGGATCGCAGGCGGGATCAAGGGCTCGGTGGTCTCGATCGTGGTCACCTGGGTCTGGACCGGTTCGCCCTTTGTCGTGCCCTCGGCGATGTCGAAGGCCGGCATCCACGTGATGACGCAATCGCTGGCGGTGGAATGGGGCCGCTACGGCATCCGCCTGAATGCGATCGCCCCGGGCATCTTCCCCACCGAAGGCGCGGGCAAGCGGCTGGCTCCGGGACGCGAGATGCGCGATGACGCGGCCACGTCCAATCCCTGGGGCCGCACCGGGCAGATGAGCGAACTGCAGAACCTGGCGAGCTTCCTGATGGGCGACGGCTGCGAATGGCTGTCCGGTCAGACAATCGCGCTCGACGGCGGCGGCTACCTTGCCAACGGCGCGTCCTTCACCGAACTCTCCGGCTGGACCGACGAGGACTGGCAGAAGGCGCGCGAAATGATCAAGGCACAAAACGCCAAGGACAAGGCACAACGCAGCGCCTGAGTCCCGACCACACCTCTTCAACCACGGAAACCCGAATGAGCACCGCACCGAAAAAAGCAGCGAAGAAGACAGCCACGAAGATCACGAAGCCGGCGACCACAAAAGCCGCAACCAAGGCACTGAAGAGCATCCCGATCAAGGTCGTGAAGTCGGGCGCGAAAGCTGACAAGAAGGCCGCGCCGAAAAAACGCTACGACTGCTCCAAGTGCCCGGGCTACTGCTGCAGCTACAGCGAAATCGAAGTCACCGATCACGACCTGAAACGCCTCGCCAAACACCTCGGCCTGCCACCGAAGACCGTCGAGAAGCAGAGCACCAAGCGCGCCCCGGACGGCACCCGGATCTTCCGCCACCGCAAGGACCACATCTACCCGTCGCTTTGCACATTCTTCGACCAGGACGAACGCCGCTGCACCGTGTACGCGGGCCGTCCCCATGTGTGCCGCGCCTATCCCAACGGCAACAGCTGCGGCTATTACGGTTTCCTGCGCTTCGAGCGCTATCACTCGGGCGACGAGGAAATCGTCCCCTGACAACCGGGACAGCCTGCTTTGTCAGGCGGGCGCCGCCTGCGGTTCAAGCGGCGCCTCGCGTATCGGCAGGTGCAGGATCGCCGCCGAGAAACCCGAGGCGATGATCAGCCACCAGGCGAGGTCGTAGGATCCGGTCGCATCGAAGATTTTCCCTCCCAGCCAGGCACCGAGGAAGGAGCCGATCTGGTGGCCGAAGAACACGATGCCCGAGAGCATGCCCATGTAGCGCAGGCCGTAGATCTGCCCGACCAGGCCTTGCGTGAGCGGAACGGTGGAGAGCCACAACAGCCCCATCGCGCCGGCGAACAGGTACACCGAGAGGCTGGACAGCGGCAGGAATACGAACAGGGCGATCACCGCGCTCCGCGCGAGGTACAGGCCGGAGAGGAGATACTTCTTCGAGTAGCGGCCGCCCAGCCAGCCCGAGGCGAGCGAACCCACAATGTTGAACAGTCCAACCACCGCGATCGCCGCCGCGCCGAGCTGCGCCGGCATCGCCTTGTCGACGAGGTACGCGGGAAGGTGCAGGCCGATGAACACCACCTGGAAGCCGCAGGTGAAGTAGCCCCAGAAGAGCAAGTGAAAACTCCGATCACGCCCCGCCGCGGACAGGGCCTGCGACAGGCTCTGCGACGCCTGCGCGGCGTGCGCCTTGGCATCCGGCCGACCGGCGAGCACCGATGCAAGCGGAATGATCGCGAGCGCGAGCACGCCCTGCAGGATGAGCGCGTTCTGCCAGCCGTACTGCGCAATCCACGCCTGACCGACCGGGAGCATGACGAACTGACCCATCGAGCCGGCCGCAGTCCCGAGGCCCATCACGAGACTTCGCTTCTGCGGTGAGGTGTTCCGCGCAAGCACCGCCAGCACGATGCCGTAGGCGGTACCGCTGATGCCAAAGCCGATCAGCGCACCGGCCGAACCGAAAAGCTCGAAGCTCGTCTGCGCCTGTGACATGCCGTAGAAACCAAGTGCGTAGAGCGTGGCGCCGATCACCATTGTCCGGCCGGCACCGTATCGATCGGCGATCGCGCCAAAGAACGGTCCGCCGAAACCCCAGAGAATGTTCTGCAGCGCGATCGCGAGCGAGAAGGTCTCGCGCGACCAGCCGTTGGCCTGGGTCATCGGCTGAAGATAAAGGCCCGAATTCGAGCGCAGACCGTTGAACAGCAGCAGCGCGATGCAGCCGCAGATGACGACCGCAAGCGGCGAGCGGAATCGGGCGGGGATCATGGAACCTCCGGGGGCGGCCAGAGATTATCGCACCGCCGCCAAATCCCCCTGTGCGCAGCCCCTGATTCCAGGAGGGAAATTACGATTCGCTAAGTGATCCGCCAGAAGTGCAGCGGCGTCTCGCCGACCACGATGCTGCGATCGGGCCGCCACACATCACCCATGTCAAAACGGTTCGAGACGATGCGCGAACCGGGTCGCAATTGAGCCTTCAATCGCGGGATCAGGCGCACGTTCAGTTCGACGGACAGATACAGCATTACGACCGTCGCCGGCTTCAGATCGAGCGTGAACAAGTCGCCGAGCATGAACTTCACCCGGCCGTTGACGCCCGCGTACTGCGCCTGCGCGTTCGCCTGGTCGATCACGTCGGGCTGGATGTCCACGCCAACGCCGCTTGCGCCGCGTTCCTTCGCTGCGGCGATGACGATGCGCCCGTCGCCGCAGCCGAGGTCATAG
>CAMBSA010000253.1 GCA_945869935.1 Bordetella parapertussis
TCCGTGTCATCGTGAATCCGGCCGAGCGCCTTCAAATGGCGAGGGTTGAAGCTCTGGATACCGAGGGAGAGCCGGTTGACGCCCGCTGCGCGGAAATCGCGGAAACGGTCTGCCTCCACCGTGCCGGGATTCGCCTCGAGCGTGACCTCGCAATCGGCCGCAAGCGGCAGCCGCGCCCGGAAAGCGGAGAGCAGCGCATCGATCGACGCCCCCGAGAACAGGCTCGGCGTGCCGCCGCCGAAGAAGATGCTGTAGACCCGCCGCCCCCAGATCTGCGGCAGCGACTGGTCGAGGTCGTCGATCAGCGCTGCGACATAGTCGGCCTCCGGTGCGGTCGCGCCTTCTCCGCGAACCTCGTGCGAATTGAAATCACAGTAGGGGCATTTCCTCACGCACCACGGGATGTGCACGTAAAGCGACAGGGGCGGAAGCGCTGCGAGCCGGCCGGCGGCCGAGGGCGGTGCAACTGCGATCACCGCCACGTCACACGCCTTCCTTGAACTTTGCGATCAGCCGGCACAGCGCCTTGCCGCGATGACTGACCGAATTTTTCTCCTCGGGCGCGAGTTCCGCTGCAGTACGCCCGAAATCGGGAAGCAGGAAGTAAGGGTCATAACCGAAGCCGTTTTCGCCTCGCGGCGTGTCCGTGAACTCGCCATTCCATGCGCCCTCCGCGATCACCGGTTCCGGGTCCTCGTAGTGGCGCATGAACACGATCACGCAGTAATAATGGGCTCGCCGGTCGCGATGCGGGCGAAGTGCCTCGATCAGCTTCGCGTTGTTGCGCGCATCCTGCGCTGCGCGATCAGCCGTCCCGCCTGCCGGGTCCGCGGCGTAGCGCGCCGATTGCACACCGGGCGCGCCGCCCAGTGCACGCACGCAGATGCCCGAATCGTCGGCCAGCGCCGGCAGGCGCGAGCGCCGTGCGGCATGCCGCGCCTTGGCGAGCGCGTTCTCCACGAAGGTGCCGTGCGGCTCCTCCGCGTCCGCGATGCCGAGGGTGGACTGCGGCACCACCGTATAGCCGATCGGCGCGAGCATCTGCTCGAACTCGCGCAGCTTGCCCGGGTTGGAGGAAGCCAGGACGATGCGCCGCTCCGGGGCGGCGTCGGACGCCGGTTCAATCGCCATAATAATTGCCAAATTTAGCAATCAAATTTACCGCTCTCACGCACTGGCTGGTCTTTTCGAAAAAGAAATTGCGCACTTTTATACTCCGATAGCGGCCTTCTGTGCCCGCACCAGATCGCCTATGCCACCCTCGGCAAGCTGCAGCAGCCGGTCGAGTTCGGCACGCGAAAACGGCGCGCCCTCGGCGGTGCCCTGCACTTCGACGATGCCACCGGAGCCGGTCATCACCACATTCATGTCGGTGTCGCAGCCGGAGTCCTCCGGGTAATCGAGGTCCAGCACCGGCACGCCCTTGTAGATGCCCACCGACACCGCGGCGACAAAGTCGCGAAGCGGCCATTCGGCGAGCACGCCCGCATCGCGCAACTTCGCCAGCGCATCGTGGACTGCCACGCAGGCGCCGGTGATGCTCGCGGTGCGCGTCCCGCCGTCGGCCTGGATGACATCGCAGTCGATCTGCATCGTGCGCTCGCCGAGCTTTTGCAGATCGGTCACCGCGCGAAGCGAACGGCCGATCAGGCGCTGGATCTCCTGGGTGCGGCCCGACTGCTTGCCCCGCGCCGCCTCGCGGTCGCCTCGGGTATGCGTCGCGCGCGGCAACATCCCGTATTCCGCGGTCAGCCAGCCCTGCCCTCGGCCCTTGAGAAAGCCGGGAACCTTGTCCTCGATGCTCACCGTGCATATCACCTTCGTGTCGCCAAAGGACACGAGCACGCTGCCCTCCGCATGCCGCGTGTAGCCGCGCTCGATCGTGATCGGGCGCAGGGCGTCGGGCTTACGTCCGCTCGGGCGCACGTTGGTGACATCCTGTCCGCTCGGGCGGACGTTCAATTCATTGGAGTTCATGCAGTTCGAGCCTCGTGGTTATTTCGGTGTCTGCCTTCGAATCGCCGCGCGGATCTCCGCGATCGAACGCTCTACTTCCTCGTCGGTGAGGAAGGTGTGCTCCGCGTCCTGCTTGCCAAGCTCCTCCACGTTTTCCGACACATGGTTGCGATCAAGCAGTTGCGTCGTAATCCCGCCTGCGGCTCGGCGTAGTTGTCCGTCCAGAAAATCGCGACCGCGGACAGGTTGCCGCACTCGCGCCCTGCGAGCAATTCCGCCTCCGCCATAAGAACCGGCCGCGCGGTCATGCGCTCATGCCGGATCAGCGCGGAACAGATGATACGCGGCGAGAGCGGCCCCCACAGTCCGTCACTGCAAAGCAGGATCGTGTCGCCCGCATAAAGCGGCGTGCGACGTGAAACCTCCACCTGCGGAAGATGCGTGCCCCCGAGACAGTTCCAGATCTTGTTTCGTTCCGGATGCGCTGCCGCCGCCTCCTCGCGTATCCGACCCTGATCGATCAGCGCCTGCACCCGGGAATGGTCGCGCGTACGCGCCTGGATGACGCCCTCGCGCACGTGGTACAGGCGCGAGCCCCCTGCGTGCGCCCAGAACGCGACGTTGTCCTGGATCACGCACGCAACGCAGGTGGTGCGCGGCGACTCGGGCAGCGACCGGGTGCGCGCATAGTCCTCGATCGCAAGGTGTGCATTCTCCATCCCCTTGCGCAGAAAGCCCGCCGGATCTGCAAGCCGCGGCACCGCGTCGCGCCGGAAGGACTCCGACAGGTACTGCACCGTAATCTGTGCCGCGACCTCGCCGTTGAGATGTCCGCCCATGCCGTCCGCAATGACCAGAAGCAGGGCGTCGCGGGTGTAGCTGTGCCCGACCCGGTCCTGGTTCGAGCGCCGGGCACCCTTGGGGCTGGCCTGATAAATGGAGAATTTCATCGCCGCGCCAGCCGAAGCAGCCGCTTGCGCAGGCCGTGGACCAAGCCGGTCCTGCGATCGATATCGGGCAGCTTGTCGCCCACCAGCACCTTCTGCAGCGCGAATACGCCCTGCGGCCGCTTGAGCGGGTCGAGGTCGAGACACCAGTCGATTGTCTCGAGCATCTCGACCGAGTACTTTCCCTGCCACAGGCGCGTGGCGGAGACGTACCTGTCCTTCTCCAACCGCTGGTCGCCCGACTGCGGCGCCGCGCCCGCCAGGCAGGCGAAGATGCTCGCGCCGATCGAATACACATCGCTCCAGGGACCGAGCTGCTCGCGATCGCGGTATTGCTCGGGTGGCGCGAATCCCGGGGGTGAACATCGGGTTGAGCTTGGGCGCGCCAACCGAAAACCTCTGCCGCGCGGCGCCGAAATCGATCAGCACCGGCGTGCCGTCGTTGCGGATGTAGATGTTGGCGGGCTTGATGTCCTGATGCAGCAGCTTCTGCGCGTGAACCTCGCGAAGGCCGTTCAACAGCAGCGTGAACACATGCCGTATGAAGTTCTCGCGCACCGTGCCGCGACGCACATGGATGTGTTCGTGCAGCGTGCGGCCGCGCTCGTACCGCATGACCAGATACACCGTCTCATTGGCGCGAAAGAAGTTGAGCACCCGCGCCACGTTCGGGCGCTCAGGCGTCGCGAGCGCCCGGCCTTCTTCAAAGAAGCAGCGCATGCCGTAGCGGAAGGTGGCGAGATTTTCCTCGGCGATCGAGGGCAGCGCGGCACCTTCCTTGCGCAGGGCAAGCTGCGCGGGCAGGTGCTCCTTGATCGCCACCGGCTGGTCGTTCTCGTCGCAGGCGAGGTAGACGATCGAGAACCTCTCCGCAGGAGAGGACGCTCGATATCCGGTAATTCAGCAGCTGGTGGCCATCGGGCAGAAGCTGATTGGCCTGTGATGGCATTCAGGGGGCATTGCGAATATGATTGACGCATTCTCACGCTTCGCCTGCGCCCTTGCAAAGGCAATCGCCGCAGGCGTTAAATTCGGCGTCAATTTCTCACGCTTCCTTCCGGATCCTCCTTTCATGATGCACAGCATGACCGGGTATGCCGCCCGTTCCCGAGAGCAGCTCGATGCCTCGCTCTCGGTGGAACTCAAGAGCGTCAACGGCCGCTTTCTCGACGTCGTATTCCGCATGCCCGACGAGTTGCGCCCGCTGGAGCCCGCCTTCCGCGAAGCCATTTCCGGCCGCGTGCAGCGCGGCAAGGTGGAATGCCGGGTCGGACTCGCCGCCGCACCCGGGTCGGAGGCCTCGCTTTCGGTCAACCGCGCGATGCTGCAGGCGCTCGCCTCCGCCTCTCGCACGGTGCGGGACCTCATGGCGGACGTGCAGCCGATGCGTGTCTCCGAAGTGCTGCACTGGCCCGGCGTGCTCGCGGAGGACCCCTCGCGAGGCGAGGCGCTGCGCACCGGATGCCTCAT
>CAMBSA010000254.1 GCA_945869935.1 Bordetella parapertussis
GAGAGCCAACTCATGATCATCGGCGTACCGGCCGAGACCCGTCCGGGCGAAACGCGCGTAGCCGCGACGCCCGAGACCGTCAAGAAACTCATCACTGGCGGGCACAGCGTGCTCGTCCAGTCCGGCGCCGGTTCCGGCGCGAGCATTCCCGACGAGGCATACACCGCCGCGGGTGCAACCCACGCAGGCTCCGCCGTCGATGTGTACGCGCAGGCGGGCCTTGTTCTCAAGGTGCGCAGCCCGCAGTCCGACGAAACCGGCATGCTGCGCGACGGCCAGGTGCTGGTGGGCATGCTCAACCGCTTCGACGTAGCGGGTCTGGACGCTGTGGCCAAGCAGGGCGCGATCGGATTTGCCCTTGAAGCCGCGCCGCGGATCACCCGGGCGCAGTCGCTGGATGTGCTGTCGTCACAGGCGAACATCGGCGGCTACAAGGCGGTGCTGGTCGCAGCCAACCACTACGGCCGGCTGTTTCCGATGATGATGACCGCCGCCGGTACGATAAAGGCGGCGCGGGTCATCGTGATGGGCGTGGGCGTGGCCGGGCTGCAGGCAATCGCCACCGCCAAGCGCCTCGGCGCGGTGGTCGAGGCGACCGACGTGCGCAGCGAAACCAAGGAACAAGTCGAGTCGCTGGGTGCGAAGTTCATCGAGGTGCCGCTGACGGACGCGGAGAAGGAACTCGCCAAGGGGCAGGGCGGCTACGCGCGCGACATGGGCGACGATTACCGCAAACGCCAGGCGGCGCTGGTGGCCGAAAAGATCAGGATGGCCGACATCGTCATCACCACCGCGCTGATCCCGGGCCGTCCGGCGCCGGTGCTGGTGACGGAGGACATGGTGAAATCGATGAAGCCGGGTTCGGTGATCATCGACATGGCGGCAGAGCAGGGAGGCAACTGCCCGCTCACCGAGCGCGATGCGGTGGTGGTGAAGCACGGCGTGACGCTGGTCGGCCACACCAACTACCCCGCGATGGTCGCGACCGACTCCTCCGGCCTGTACGCCCGCAACATGCTCGACTTCCTGAAGCTGATTGTGGACAAGGAAGGCAATCTCGCGATCAACATGGACGACGAAATCGTCGCCGCCTGCCTGATGACCCAGGGCGGCGCCGTGGTGAAGAAAGGCTGATCATGACTGGAACCGTTGATCCCACGATTATCAATCTCATCATTTTCGTGCTGGCGGTGTTCGTCGGCTACCACGTGATCTGGAACGTCACTCCTGCGCTGCACACGCCGCTGATGAGCGTGACCAACGCAATTTCGTCGGTGATCATCGTAGGCGCCATCCTTGCCGCCGGGCCGTCCGAGGTTGATTTCGGCTCGATCATGGGTGCGGTTGCCGTGGGGCTGGCCGCAATCAACGTGGCCGGGGGATTCCTGGTGACCCATCGGATGCTCGAGATGTTCCGCAAGAAGGCGCCCAAGGTTTCAGCAGCGGCGTCGGCTGCATCTTCTGCCAAACACTGAGCGATCGGGGACGACATGTCGGCAAATCTGGTCGCACTCTGGTATCTCGTCGCCTCGGTCTGCTTCATCCTCGCGCTGAAGGGTCTGTCGCACCCCGAGACCGCACGTCGCGGCAATTACTTCGGCATTGCCGGCATGACGATCGCGGTTCTCACCACGCTTGCCATCGTCGCCAAGGGCAGGCTCGACCTGATTCTGCTCGCGATGGTGATCGGCGGCGTCATCGGCGCGATCGGCGCACGCCGGGTGCAGATGACGCAGATGCCCGAGCTGGTGGCGGCGATGCACTCGATGGTCGGCATGGCCGCGGTGCTGATCGCGATCGCGGTGGTGAACAACCCAGCCTCCTTCGGCGCGGCCGACCCGATGCCCACCGGCAACAAGCTGGAACTCTTTATCGGCACCTTCGTCGGAGCCATCACCTTCTCGGGATCGGTGATCGCCTTCGGCAAGCTCGCGGGTCTGGGCAAGAGCTTCCGCCTGTTCTCGTCCGCGCCGGTGGTGTTTCCCGGCCAGCACATGGTCAATCTGGCGCTGTTCCTGGTGATGATCGGCTTTGGCACCGCGTTCTTCCTCGCGCCCGACAAGGCCTGGACGCCCTTCATCATCATGACGGCGATTGCCTTCGTGCTTGGCGTGCTGATCATCATCCCGATCGGCGGTGCCGACATGCCGGTGGTGATCTCGATGCTCAACAGCTATTCCGGCTGGGCGGCGGCGGGCATCGGCTTCTCGCTCAACAACTCGATGCTGATCATCGCGGGTTCGTTGGTGGGCTCTTCCGGCGCGATCCTCTCCTACATCATGTGCAAGGCGATGAACCGCTCGTTCTTCAGCGTGATCCTTGGCGGCTTCGGCGCGGCCGAAGGCGCGGCGGCGGCGGGCGCCTCCGACAAGACGGTGAAGTCGGGATCGGCGGAAGACGCGGCATTCCTGCTGGGTAATGCCGAATCGGTGATCATCGTTCCCGGCTACGGTCTTGCGGTGGCGCGCGCGCAGCACGCGGTGAAGGAACTCGCGCACAAGCTGACCGCCAGGGGCGTGACGGTGAAGTACGCGATCCACCCGGTAGCAGGCCGCATGCCGGGTCACATGAACGTGCTGCTGGCGGAGGCCGAGGTGCCCTATGACCAGGTGTTCGAGATGGAGGACATCAACAGCGAGTTCGGCAACACCGACGTGGTGCTGGTGCTGGGGGCGAATGACGTGGTGAATCCGCTTGCGCTGGAAAAAGGCAGCCCGATCTACGGCATGCCGATCCTGGACGTGCACAAGGCGCGCACCGTGATGGTGAACAAGCGCTCGATGGCCTCGGGCTACGCGGGTCTCGACAATCCGCTGTTCTACATGGACAAGACCATGATGATCTTCGGCGATGCGAAGAAGGTCGTCGATGACATGGTCAAGGCGCTGGAGTAGCAGCGCATGTCGCTCGACACCGCCGGCGCGCGCTCGAGAATTCTCGCCAAGATCCGCAAGGCGCAGTCGCGCGGCGGCCAGCCGTCGCGGGCCGAGCGCGAGGCGGTCGAGACCTACGTCCGCGCGCATCCGCGAGGGGTATTGCCCGAGGTCACCGGCGATCTCGTCGCGTGGTTTCGTGCCAAGGCCGAAGCGACCCAGAGCACCACCGAGGAAGTGGCCTCGCAGGCGGAGGTCCCCGCCGCGGTCGCCCGCTACTATGCTGCATACAAGCTGGCGACGAACGGCTGTGTCTGGCCGGCGCTTTCGTCGCTGGACTGGAAATCCGCTGGACTGCCGCTCGAGCCGCGCGCGGCTCACGGCGAGGACAAGCTCGGTGTCACCGGCGTGTTCGCGGCACTCGCCGAGACCGGCTCGCTGATGGTGGTGTCGGGTCCGGATTCACCCGCCAGCGTGAGCCTTCTCCCCGAGACGCATGTGGCGGTGGTGCCCGCTTCGCGCATCGTCGCGCATATGGAAATTGCCTGGGCGATGGCGCGCGAGGCCTTCGGTCAACTGCCACGCGCGGTGAACTTCATTTCCGGGCCGTCGCGCACCGCCGACATCGAGCAGCGCATGGTGCTGGGTGCGCACGGGCCGTATCGCGTTCACGTCATCGTGGTTCGCGGCGCCTGAACGGCCGGCTCTTGCGTCGGAGTTCGCCTCAGAGGAAGAACACCAGGGTTGTCATCGCGAACAGCGGGAGCAGGATGGCCGATGACCAGAGCATGTAGCCGAAGAAGCTGGGCATGATTACCCCGCCCTGTTCGGCGATCGCTTTCACCATGAAGTTCGGCGCATTCCCGATGTAGGTGTTCGCCCCCATGAACACCGCGCCCGCCGAGATGGCGACGAGTGTTCCTGCGAGCGGGCCCATGAGTTGGGCCGCGTCTCCGCCTGCCGTGTTGAAGAACACGAGATAAGTCGGGGCGTTGTCCAGGAAACTGGATAGCAATCCGGTGATCCAGAAATACATCGCGTTGTTTGGCTCTCCTGCCGCGTTTGAAACCAGCCGGACGACGGATGCCAGGGCACCGTCGTTGCCGGCCTTCAGGATGGCGATTGCAGGAATGATCGTGAGGAATATGCCCACGAAGAGCTTGGCAACCTCGGCGATTGGTCCCCAGTTGAAGTCGTTGCCTTCCCGGCAGTGGGGGCGTGAACTTGAGCGAGAGCCCGGCGATGACTAGCAGCAGGACGTCACGGACCAGATTCTGGAGCTCGACTTCGACGTGATGGATCGTGAATGAAATTCCAGGCTTCCATACGCCCGAGAGAAGGACTGCCCCGGCTATCGCGACCAGCAACAACAAATTGAATCGACCCTCGATGCGGACTCCGCGCCGGCTGGTCGGTGTCGGGTCGCGCTTTCGCCGGAATTTCTCGTCCCGATGGTAAAACCACCGATCAAGGAAATAGAAAATGACCAGCAGG
>CAMBSA010000255.1 GCA_945869935.1 Bordetella parapertussis
GTTCCAACGGCGCGGCGCAGGGCACGATCGATGCGCGCACGCTCGCCGATTGCCTTGTCGCCGAAAAAGACCCGCAGAAGGCGCTTCTGAGCTACGAGGCAGCGCGCTGCCAGACGACTGCCCGGATTGTCCGCACGAACCGTGCGAACCCGCCGGACTTCATCAACATCAAGGTCGAGGAGTTGGTAGGTGACCGGCCCTTCGACGACCTGGACAAATACATAACGCAGGACGAATTGCGAGCGCTTTCAGAGAGTTACAAGCAGGTCGCCGGTTTTTCACTTGCCGGTGCCGCGCCCGCGGGCACGTCCGCTTAATGCGTCGCGGATCGAGGAGCAACATCGGGGCGGCGCAGTGGCGCTGAAATCCACCGTCTTCAAGGCCGAAATTCAGGTCTCCGATCTGGATCGCGGCTATTACGGAACGCATGCGCTCACGATTGCGCGTCATCCGTCGGAAACCGACGAACGGATGATGGTTCGCGTGCTTGCGTTCGCGCTGCACGCCGATCCGATGTTGCGCTTCGGCCGCGGAATAAGCAGCGACGACGAACCGGATCTGCATCTGGATGACCTGACTGGTCAGTCGTTATTGTGCATCGAGGTGGGTTTGCCGGATGTATCGCGCGTGCGCAAGGCCTGCGGCGTTGCCCGGGAGGTTGTCGTCTACAGCTACGGCCGCGCGGCGGGCATCTGGTGGAAGCAGTCGGAGGGCGACCTTGCCCGGCATAACAACCTCGCGATCGTCGCTCTTGCGCCGGAACTGACGCGTGACCTGGCCGCACTTGCGACGAGGAACATGCAGCTTCAATGCACGATTCAGGATGGCGCGGGCTGGTTTTCGGATGCGAAGAGGTCCGTCGAGTTCTCGCTCGAGCATCTCAAGCGGTATTCCGAAGGCAACTATCGGCGATAGGGTGAGACACCCCGTTGTTTCTCCCTTGCCTAAAAGTTAAACTTTTCATTTTAAAAGCCAAGGAAAGACGCAGCGAAGCGGTCAATTCAATTGCTAAATTTAGAAATTTATCAGGCTGCTGTCCGGCGTTGAGTCGAGGTTTGCGCCGAAAGGTGATACTGGTCGCGGTCCGACGGGCCGGATTTGGCGGTGCGGCCGATGTGTTCGACGCCTGGGGGCTACCGACAGGGCGGCGAGCCTGAATCAAGGCTGCTGCGCGCGCAGCGTCAGACGCTTTTCCTGCTGCTCCCAGAGGCTGGCATAGGCGCCGCCGGCCCCGAGCAGCGCCTCGTGCGTCCCGGTTTCGACCACGTGTCCGCGCTCGAACACGATGATCAGCGCGGCGTGCGAGGCGTCGCGCAACTGGTGCGTGACGAGCACGGATGTACGACCTTCGGATACGCCCAGGAGGGTCTGCATGACCGCGCGGCCGGTGCTCGCGTCCAGCGCGCTCGTCGGTTCATCCAGCACCAACAGCGACGGCTCGCGCACCAGTGCGCGGGCGATCGCGATCCTCTGGCGTTGCCCGCCGGAACAGGTGTCCCCCGAGACCTGCGTGTCATAGCCGCCGGGCAGGGCGGTGATCCAGTCGGTAATGCCGGCCGCATGAGCGGCCGAGGCGACCTGCGCGTCGGTTGCGTTCAGGCGTCCCGCACGGATGTTCTCGGCGATCGAGGCATGGAACAGCAGGCTGTCCTGGAACACCGCGCCTGTGCCTGACCAGTACTCCGAGGGCGGAAGGTCGGCCACGTCGCGTCCATCCACCAGCACACGGCCGGCGCGCGGACGCTGCAGACCGAGCAGCAATTGCACGGCGGTGCTCTTGCCCGAGCCGCTCGCGCCGACGAATGCGGTCATGCGCCCCGCCGGCACGGTGAAGCTCGCCTCGCTCAATTGATCGGCGGGAGCGATGTTGCCCGCCCTGGACGGATCGTCATCGGAGGCGGCGTAGCGGAAGGACACCGATTCAAACGCGATCGTCGGTGCCGCGTGCGACCTGGCTTCATTCGTGGCGCTACCGCGGCCATCGGGCGGGGCGTCCGGCGCCGCGCTGGGCAGGCGCATGATCTCGCCGACCCGGCGCATTCCGGCCGATGCGCTGATCAGGCCGGAGAACGACGTGATCAGAGAGTAAGTGTGGGTAGCCAGCGCCGAGAACAGCAGGTAGAAGGCCACCAGACCGCCAGTGCTCATGTCGCCGCGCACCACCATCCAGCAGCCTGCAGCCAGCACCACCACGTCGATCAACTCGATCGCTATCCATGGCACGCGATGGCTGTAGTAGCTGAAGATGTTGTAGCGGCGCGTGTGGTCAACGATGCGTGCGTTCTGCTCGGCGAACTTCGCACGCGCGCGGGCGCCCAGTCCGAAGACGCGCAGCACGACCTGGTTGGCGAGGTTTTCCTGCAGATGAGTGGTGAGCGCTCCGTAGGCGGTCTTGGATGCGTAGCTCGCGCGCGCGGCCAGCGGCGTCAGGATGCGTGCGCCGATGGGCGTGAGCGGAATCAGCAGGCCGATGCCCAGGAGCGCCAGGCGCCATTCGGTCCAGATCAGCATCCCCATGGCGATCACCACCCCGCAGGCGGCAGTGGCGATGTAGCCAAGTGACCAGAGTGCCGGCTCGACACTACTCGCATCGTTGATGATGCGCGATATCAGGTCGCCGTGGCTGGATGTGCGAAGCTGCTGCAGCGGCATGCCCTGCACGTGGTGGAACAGGCGCGCGCGTACCTCGGCGGGCACCACTGCGCACAGCCGCGACTGCAGGTATTCGTGCAGCAGGCCGGCCGCGCCCGATATCACCGACGCGGCGAGCATCAGCCCGAGGATCAGCGCCATCAGTCCGAACTGCGATTGCAGGATTGCTTCGTCAATCAGCGTGCTGAAGGCCTTGCGTTGTGCCATCTGCAGGCCCAGTTCCAGCAGCATCAGCATCAGAACGAAGCAAAGCTGAAGTCGGTGCGGCCGCAGAACCGGTTGGAGGCTGATGGCGAGCGAGCGAACCCAGCTGAATCCCCGCGGGGTCTCGTCCGTGCTGTCTGTAATTGCGGTCACTGGCGCACGATGGCGGCGGCCAATTTCAGGCAGGCGAAGGGGCTACTGTTGCGCCCCGATCCCGAATTCCTTGACCCAGACCGCCCAGCGCTCGTTTTCCTCGCGAACGAAGGTCTGAAACTGCGTCGTGGTCATCGGTCGAGTTTCGAATCCAAGCTGCGTCATCCGGTCGCGGATCGGCGGATCCTGAAGTATCTGCTGGAGTGAGCCCGCCAGCTTTTCCACAATCGGGGACGGAGTATTCGCGGGTGCGAACATGCCGAACCAGGTGATGATCTCGAATCCCGGCAAGGTGGCGGCGACAGGCGGTACGTCCGGCAGCAGGGACGATGCCTTGAGCGAGGTCGTCGCTAGGCCGCGCAGCTTGCCGGCCTTGATTTGAGGCGTTCCCACACCGGCGTCGGTCACCATTAGTGCTACCTGGCCGCCCATGACGTCGTTGAGCGCACCGAGGCTGCTCTTGTAGGGTACGTAGACGATGTCGAGCTTGGCCCGCGACTTGATCGATTCGCCGATTACGATTCCCGGAGCGGTGGTTGTCGCGAAAGACAGCTTCCCCGGATTGGCGCGCGCGTATTCGATGAGTTCGGGGAGCGTCCTGAACGGTGCGCCGGGATAGGATGCGATCAGCATCGACAGACTGACCACGAAGCCGACCGGCGCGAAATCGCGGATCGGGTTGTAACCCAGACTCGGATAGATGCTCGGGTTGGTCGCGTGGGTGCCGGTGGTGCCAACCAGCAGCGTGTAGCCGTCGGCCGGCGCCTTCGCCACCGATTCGCTCCCGATTGCGCCGGTTGCGCCCGCGCGGTTCTCGACGACGACCGGCGTCTTGAGCCGCGCCGTGAGTTCGTTCGCGATAATCCTGCCGACACTATCCACCGCGCTTCCCGCGGCGAAGGGGACGATCACCTTGATGGGGCGCGCAGGAAATTCCTGTGCGGATGCCAGCGAATTCCCCAGGAAAATAGCGGACCCCAGCAGAACAGCGAATCCCTTTCGGATCAGTTTCCTCATGTGTCTCCTCCTCCCGTGCAACGAATGTCGAACCAAGAACCTTAGGAATCGCTGATCAAGTCCAATGTCGAGGCTTGAAGGTTCAGCGTTTCCTCTGAGATGGGGGAGTTACGAGGGGGCGTAGCCCCCTTGTTCAGTGGCTCCCTTATTACAGCGCCGGATTTCTCGTCGATCTATTCAATCCGGCACCGATCAAATCCGGGCCGTCGACAGCGCACGTACGAATCTTGGCGGCCTTGCTACATGATGCCCATTCCGTTTATTGACCAGGATCACGCTGCCAGGCGAGCATCTTTTCCGTGTACTCAAATACGCCAGTGGTGAAACGTTGC
>CAMBSA010000256.1 GCA_945869935.1 Bordetella parapertussis
GTACCGGGATTGCTTCGCTTCGCTCGTAAAGCCGGGATTGCGTCGCTTCGCTCGCAATGACGGCGTATGTTCCGTCGTTACGAGGAGGGCGCAGCCCGACGCGGCAATCGGGATCGCTTAATCGTGATCCACTTGATTGGCCTCGAGAAAGCGCGACACGAGGTTGTACGCCGCGATCGTGGCGGTAAGTTCCACCATCTCGCGGTCATTGAAATGTTTTTTCGCCTCCGCGTACGTCGCATCGCGCACCTGCACGTTGCGGGTCATCTCGTCGGTGAGTGCAAGGACCGCGCGGTCGGCATCGGTGACACTCGGGGGCATCTTGTCGTGTTCGATTTCCTTGATCTCGGCGTCGGTGAAGCCGCTCTTCTTGGCGAACGGGATGTGTGCGGCGAACTCGTAGGGCGCCCGGTTGATCACTGCGACGCGAAGAATCGCGAGTTCGCGGTGGCGGTCCGACAGCGTGGCCTTCTGGCGGATCGCGGTGAGAAAGGCGCGCCAGCCGTCGGCCACCACCGGGCTGTGCAGCAGCATCTTGTAGAGATTGATGACCTTGCCGCGCTCGGCGGCGATGCGCTCGGCGACCGGTGCTGCTTCGGGCGTGGTGAGATCGGGATAGGGAAGACGGGCCATGGGAAAATCTCTTGGTGGATGAGTGTTCCGGAGTATAGCGAAGGCGCGCGCTCAGCCGACGCCGAGCACCGCCTTGACGCCGCGCACGAGGATCTCGACCTCGAAGGGTTTGGTGATATAGCCGTCGGCGCCGCCCACCAGGCCGCGCATCACGCTCGCGCGTGTCGCCTGGCCGGTCAGCATGACCACCGGTACGGCGCGCAGCTTCGGGTGCTGTTTCATGCGCGCGAGCACGTCGAAGCCGTTGGCATCGGGCAGAAGCACATCGAGAAGCACAAGATCGGGCAGGGGAAGGCTTCGCAGCGCGGCGAGAATCTGCTCTCGGTTGGCTGCCACCCGGACGGCGTAGCCCTCGGAGGTGAAGCGCTGCTGCAGCAGCTTGCCAAGCATCGGGTCGTCCTCGATCACCAGCATCGAGATCGTCTTGCCGTCGGCGGGCGTGTGGGCGGTGGCGGCGCGGTGCGCGATACTCACGTAGTAGCCCTTGCTCTGCAATTCCGGGGTGCCGGAGGCGGCTTCCTTGTCCGCGCTCGCGGACGCTCCGGCGGAGGGTTCCGCGGGCGCCTGTTTCGGACTGAAGAAATCGCTGAAATCGATGCCGTCAAGTTCAGCGATGGTTGCGGGCCGCAGCAGCCCTGCACCGAGCAGCGTACGCACTATTCCGCGAAGGGTTTCAGGCGCGATATGGGCGGCAAGCTGCTCGAGATCGCCGACATTCGCCTTGCCGTCCACCAGTACCAGCAACTCGAGTGCTTCCGGCGAGAGCGTTGTCGATCCGCCGCGGATTTCCGCGGTTCCCTTTTCGGTCAAGCAGAACACGTCCAGCGGATAGACGGGGATGCTCTCGCGGTTCTCCGCCGAATAGATCGGGATGTTTCCGGGGGCTGCCATGTCGTGTTTCCTTTCTCGCCGGAGTTTCATTCTCGCCGGACTTTTATCCTTGCCAGACCGGCGATGCGGGATGCGCTTCTCTTCGGGTGGAATGATATGCGTCACACCGTGCAAGCACCAGCGACGAACGCGTGGAGGTTCCTTCATTTCCGATAATCGCTTAAGCTAACGCCGGTGCGAAAAAGACCCTGTTTTCCGCAAAAAAATCCGAGAGACGACGATGAGTCCGATTCCCTCCGTTCCGCTGATTGAAGACGACATCTTCGTGCTCACCGATCTGGGAAAGAAGGAGCTTCACGGCGCATCCACAAAACTTTCGAGGCAGGCGCTCGAACTGCTCATACTGATTGACGGCTATGCGACGGTCGGTCAGGTGCTGCATCGCGCCGCGGGCGTACCGAAGGATATGGCGGAGAAGATGCTGCAGAAGATTTTGCAGGAGCGGTTGATCGGCCTTGCGCCCCCGCCATCCCCTGATGATCTGGATTTCACCGGATTTCTGAGCCCGACGCCTGCACCATCGCCCTCCGAGGGCGCGCTTGCCGCGGCGAGCCACGAAGCCATGGCGGGGGAGGCGGCGCTGAAGCGACAGGGTTATTACGTGCGAATTGCCCGCCAGGCCGCGGTCAAGCGCAAGCTGCGCGAAGGGGAGCATCTTTCGGCGGTGATCATCGAAGACGAACCGCATCTGGGCAAGCTGTTGCGGCAGTACCTCACGCTCGAGGGTTTCCACGCCGAGGTGGCGACCAATCGCGCCGAGATCGTCGCAGCCTTTCGGCGTCCGCAGCATCCGGATCTTGTGCTCCTCGATGTGGTTCTTCCCGATGCGGACGGATTCGACGTGCTCGCGAAAGTGCGCCAGCATCCCGCACTCAAGCGCACGCGGGTGATCATGCTCACCGGCAAGGCCACACGCGAATCGGTGCTGCGCGGACTTGCTGGCGGCGCCGACGGTTACATCACCAAGCCGTTCGAGGTCGATGTGCTGATCAAGGCGGCGCAGACGGTACTTGGCTTGTCGGCCTGATCCTGCCCGGGCATGAGCAACGACGCCTTCCGGAAGATGATGGAGGAGCTTTCCGCGGGATACCGCGGTTCGCTTCCCGAAAAGCTGGCTGAAATCGAAGCGCTCTGGTCGGCCCTGAGTGGCGGGACCGAGCCGGTTGCGCGCCTTTCCGACCTGCGGCGCCTGCTGCACACGATCGCGGGGTCGGCACGCACCTTCGGAATGGGCGAGGTCAGCACGACGGCCAAGGCGGCGGAGACATTCCTCGACGCCTTTTGCGGCGATGAAGCGGATCCGGCACCTGCATGCGCGCTTCCCGCTGCGGCCGATGGCGTGGCCTTCGATGCGCTGCTGGGGGCGCTGAGGCGTTCGGCGACCGCAACGTGAGCGGCCGTCTGCCGGAGTTCATGGCTCGGATGCGCCCGAGCTTCAGGATCCAGATCAATTTTCTGATTTGTCTTGGCCTGGCAATTCTTGTCGCGGTCGGCATTCTGGCGCAGCGAAGCATCGACGAGCTGGTCGAGACCGGGCGATTCGAAGGCGCAGCCTTGTCGGACCTCGGGATGATGGAGGCCACTGTGGGCTTGCTGCGGCGGGCGGAATCCGCACAGCGAAAATATCTCATCACGGGTGTGGAACCGGATCTCGCGGCCTATCGGGACGCAAGGCGCCAGGCGGGCGGGGCGGCTTCGGACCTGCGCAGCCTCGGCGGCGACGTTGACCAGATTCGTCGTCTCGCACGCCTGGTTCTCGGCATCAACGAGAGGCTCGACCTGCTCGACGCAGTGGTCGGTGTGCGTCGGGCGCGTGGATTGCAGGCCGCGATGTCCCTCGTCCAGGGGGCGCGTGCAGTTCAGCTCGAACGGCGGATCGATTCGTTGACGGAGGAATTCCGTCATTTCGCGGTGCGCTCGCTACGAATCCGTCGTGACGACACCGCGTTCAGCGCGGTAACAACCGCGTTCACGATCTTCTGGGGCACGGCGTTCGCGGTAGTGCTGCTCGTCTGGGCGATGCTGGTGATCAACCGCAACCAGGCCGCGCGGGCCGCGGCGCTGCGCGCACTGCGGGCGAGTGAGGCACAACTGCGTCTGATCACGGATACGGTGCCCGCGTTCATTGGCTATGTGGACCGTGCGGGGCGGCTGCAATTTCACAACCGCACCATCGAGCTCTGGCTGGGTCGCGACGCTTCGCGCATCCACGGCTTTTCGTTTCGCAACCTGCTCGACACCGAAATCTACGACAGCATCGAGTCGTATGTGGCGCGGGTGCTCGAGGGCGAGTCGGTGCAATTCGATTTCGTGTTGCCGACGCCCGACGGGCGGCCGCGGGATATTTCGGCGCAGCTCGTTCCCGGGCGCGACGAATCGGAGGCGGTGAACGGCTTCTACGTGCTTGCGACCGATGTGTCGGCGCTGAAGGAGGTCGATCGGCTGAAGAGTGAGTTCGTCACCACGGTGAGCCATGAACTTCGCACGCCGCTTACGTCGATCCGCGGATCACTCGGCCTGGTCGCGGGCGGAGTGACAGGTGTGCTGCCGGACAAGGCACGCGCGCTGGTCAAGATCGCAATGGAAAACTGCGAGCGCCTGGTGCGTCTGGTCAACGACATTCTCGACAGCGAAAAAATGCTCGCGGGCAAGATCGACATGAACATCCGCAGCATCGATCTTGCGGCACCGGCGGAGCGTTCGGTGAAAGAGACTGAGGGCTTCGCCGCCTCGCACGGCGTGCGTGTGAGCTTTTCGACCGAGGCGGATGTGCCTCCGATCGACGGAGACATCGATCGCCTCGTGCAGGT
>CAMBSA010000257.1 GCA_945869935.1 Bordetella parapertussis
CGCAAGTTCCTGCTGCTGAGGCGACGTTCATGAACGATCAAAAGCCATTCAACGTCCTGTTCGTCTGCACCGGCAACTCGGCACGATCGATACTTGCCGAGGCACTGCTCAATGACCTCGGCAAGCAACGTTTTCATGCCTACTCCGCAGGCAGCCATCCCACCGGGACGGTCAATCCGTTCGCGCTCGCCACGCTCGATCAGTTGCGAATTCCGTCGGTCGGATACCGCAGCAAGAACTGGGACGAGTTCGCCGGTCCGGGCGCGGTGGAACTCGACTTCGTGTTCACCGTCTGCGACAAGGCTGCAGGTGAAATGTGTCCGGTGTGGCCAGGCCAGCCGATGACCGCGCACTGGGGCGTGCCCGACCCCGCGGCGGTCGAAGGTTCGCACGAGGAAAAAGCGCGCGCCTTCGCGACCACTGCCCAGATCCTCAAGCGTCGCATCGAGCTGTTTCTTTCCGTGCCGATGAGTCGGCTGGACAAGCTCGCGATCCAGAAAGAAATTACACGGATCGGCAACAGCTGATTGCCGCGCCCGGCCTGTAACCAACAGGCGCCACCCACAAGCCCACTTCCGCATGACCACTCACGTACTCATCCTCTGCACCCACAACTCCGCGCGCAGCGTGCTTGGCGAAGGCATGCTTAACCACCTCGCCACACGGCTCGGCCGCGACGTGCGCGCGCACAGTGCCGGCAGCGCGCCAAGCGGCAGGATCAATCCTTTTGCGCTCGAAGCGCTCGCCAACGCAGGTGTGGACACCGCCGCCTTTCGCAGCAAGAGCTGGGACGTATTCACCGCGCCCGGCGCGCCGGAGATGCGCATCGTGATCACCGTGTGCGACAGCGCCGCCAAGGAGACCTGCCCCTACTGGCCGGGCAGCCCGGTGCGCATGCACTGGGGCTACCCCGATCCCTCGAACAATACCGGCGGTGACGAAGGAAAACGCCAGGCCTTCGAACTCACCCGTCAGGCGATCGGCTACCGCATGCTGCAGCTGCTCGCCTTGCCGCTTGAGACGATGGACAACGCGACCCTGCAGGCCGCACTCACCAAGATCGGCCACCAATGAGCACCCATCGATGAACGCACCCGCCACCGCCACAGCTCCCGCCGTCGCGCCCATGAGCCTGTTCGAGCGCTATCTCACCGTCTGGGTGTTTCTTTGCATCATCGCCGGCATCGCGCTCGGCCAGATGCTGCCCGGTGTGTTCAAGGCGGTCGGCCGGATGGAAATCGCGCAGGTGAACCTGCCGGTCGGGCTGCTGATCTGGGTGATGATCATCCCGATGCTGCTGCGCGTGGATTTCGGCGCGCTGCATAAGATCAGCACCCACTGGAAGGGCATCGGCATCACGCTCTTCATCAACTGGGCGGTGAAGCCGTTCTCGATGGCGCTGCTCGGCTACATATTTGTGCGGCAGGTATTCGCCGAATGGCTGCCGGCGGACCAGCTCGACAGCTACATCGCCGGACTGATCCTGCTCGCCGCCGCGCCCTGCACCGCAATGGTGTTCGTCTGGAGCCGCCTCACCCACGGCGATCCCTTGTTCACTCTCTCGCAGGTGGCGCTCAACGACGCAATCATGATCTTCGCCTTCGCGCCGATCGTCGCGCTGCTGCTCGGCATCTCCTCGATCACCGTGCCCTGGGCGACGCTGCTGATCTCGGTGGTGCTGTACATCGTGATCCCGGTGGCGATCGCGCAGCTCTTGCGACGCGCCCTGCTGAACAAGGGACAGGCCGCGTTCGACGCCGTGCTCACGAGGCTCGGCCCGCTGTCGATCGCAGCGCTGCTTGCCACGCTGGTGCTGCTGTTTGCCTTCCAGGGCGAGGCGATCCTGCGCCAGCCGCTTGTCATCGCCATACTCGCGGTGCCGATCCTGATCCAGGTGCTGTTCACCTCCAGCCTCGCCTATTGGCTGAACCGTCGCGCGGGCGAATCGCACAGCGTGGCCTGCCCCTCGGCCCTGATAGGCGCATCCAACTTCTTCGAACTCGCGGTGGCCGCGGCGATCAGCCTCTTCGGATTCGAGTCCGGCGCAGCACTGGCGACGGTCGTCGGCGTGCTGATCGAGGTGCCGGTGATGTTGCTCGTGGTCCGCGTAGTGAATTCGAGCAAGGGTTGGTACGAGGCGCCCCGCAGGACCTGAAACGACTCCTCCTACGACGCCTCCCCGGACTCCTCCCGCTCGCACCGGCGCGCGCGACACCTGCGGACACCGTCAACCGAATCAACACCGATGTCAACGCCCTGCTCGGCGCGAACGACGTTCGGGAAGCACTTATGAAACAGGGCCTCGTCGCCGCCGGCGGCCGCCCGCAGCGGCTGGCCGACCTCGTCACCCTCGAACTCGCACGCTGGCCGCAGGTGGTGGCGAAGGCTGGAATACGGGCGGATTGATCGGAGATTGCTTCGCTTTTCTCGCAATGACAGCCTCCGTCATTGCGAGGAGCGCAGCGACGAAGCAATCTCAAGCAATTGCGATGCCCCGGATTAACCGCACGTTTGATTGACCAAGGATCAAAATGCAAGGCACCGTCCGCACCAGGCTCTGGAACGCCTTCGACGCGCCGCACCTCGACCTGCGCGAATTCCTCGAGCGCGCCGAAAGCCAGAACAAACTCCCCCACATCCACGGCGCCGCAGAGATTGCTTCGCTTTGCTCGATCCGCGCATCCCGCGCGGCACCACCACCCACTCGCGCGCGGTGATCATGGCCTGCCGGCCGTGGGAGCGGCTTGCCGACTTCCCGTCGGTGGCGGAAGCTTCACCGGAACTGCGCGAAAAGATCGCGGCCAAGTTCAGCGGCATACTCGCCAAACTCGGCTGAATTCCCGCCATAAAAGATCCAGAAATGTACGCCAATCACCCGCTTTCAGGCGTGGATATTTGGCTTTAAAAATAAATGTTGAAGATTGCACCGAAAGGAATCACTCCGGTGCCACACCCCACGTGCCGATGACCTCGTAGGCCGTGCCATCCGTCTGCGGATTGGAACGCACAAGCACGAAGCTTCGCGCGCGCCATGCAATCGGCACCAGCGACGGAAAGCGCTGCGGCCGGTTGGCCTTGCGCAACAACGTCACATGCGGAACGAAGAGCTTGTCGTCGAACTTCACGTCCGCTGAAACGAGCGCGGCGCGCAATTCGTCGGCCAGGCGTTGAAGATCCGCGGGCACCGTTTCACATCCCGCCCAGGCGATCGTGTTGTGCTGCCAGTACCCCGGCCGGTCGATGCGCAGGTCGAACGCCGGCACCGCGACCTTTGCCGCCGCCGCGCGGATCGCATCCAGCTTCTCCGCGGACGTGTTGCCGATGAACGCGAGGGTGGCGTGAAGATTCTGCGGCGGCACGCGCTTGCCACGGCACTCGCGCTGCAGGTCGCGCGAGTAGGCCGCGAGCGCGCCGCGCACCGTCCGGTCCGGCCATAGCGCGAAGAACAGGCGCTCGGTGGCGGGCCTGGCCGCTGACGGTTCCGTCGGAACGACCACTGTTTTTGTCGCGGTCTTGCTCGTCGTCTTGTTCGCCGTCTTAACCGCGGGCTCTAAGGTCCGCTTTACGACGGGCTTTACGGTCCGCTTTCTGGACGGCTTTAACACGCGCTTTACCACGGATCGTCCCATGCTCAACCCCTGTCCGTTGAAAACGGCGCAATGCGCGAAGGCGCGAGCAGCACCACCGCTTCGGCCGCGATGCATTCACCGCGCCCGAGCGTGCCGAGCTTCTCGAAGGTCTTGGCCTTCACGTTAACCTGATTGCACTCCAGGCCGAGATCGGCGGCGATGTTCGCCACCATTGAAGCAATATGCGCAGCCAGCTTCGGCGCCTGCGCGATCACGGTGGAGTCGATGTTCATCACATCGAACCCCGCCGCGCGCACTTTCGCCGCCGCTTCACGCAACAGCACCCGGCTGTCCGCGCCCTTGTAGAGCGGGTCGGTATCGGGGAAATGCCGCCCGATGTCGCCCAGCGCCGCCGCACCGAGCAGGGCATCGATGATCGCATGCAGCAGCGCATCCGCATCCGAATGGCCATCAAGCCCCTTGTCGTGAGGCACGGTAACGCCGCCGAGGATCAGCTTTCGCCCCGGCACCAGCGCATGTACGTCGAATCCCTGACCGATTCTCATCGAGCGACCCTATTAACCGCCAAGGCGCCAAGAACGCCAAGGACGCCAAGGACGCCAAGAAAGACTATTTTGCCGTTTTTCCACGCGCCGAACGCCGTCGCGCAACGCCGCCTGATTGAAATTGATCAGCAGCCCGAGTTCCATTCCGGTTGCACGCAAATACGAGAGCAGTTGCGCGCGGTGCACCTGAGCCAAGGTA
>CAMBSA010000258.1 GCA_945869935.1 Bordetella parapertussis
GAGGCCGCTCCCGCCTTCACGTCCCGACACGAGCGGATAGAAAATCTTGTCGCGTATCGACTCCGGTATGCCGGGACCGTTGTCGATCACTTGCAATTCCAGTGCCAGCTTGTGGCGCGTCTTGGCGAGCGTCACCTGCCGCGCCACGCGGGTGGCGAGAATGATCTCGCCCTTGCCGTTCATCGCCTGCGCCGCGTTGCGCACCACGTTGAGCACGACTTGTATAAGTTGCTCGCGGTCGCCCTGCAGTTCGGGCAGCGAGGTGTCGTAGTTGCGCTGGATGCGTATGCCTTTGGGGAACTCCGCGAGGATCAGGCTGCGTACGCGCTCGCACACCTCATGGATGTTGACCGTGGTCACGTGCGGCAGACGGTGCGGGGAAAGCAGCCTGTCCATCAACACCTGGAGCCTGTCGGCCTCCTTGATGATGACCTGCGTGTATTCGCGCAGGTCGGCGCGGTCGAGTTCGCGTTCGAGCAGCTGCGCCGAACCGCGCAGGCCGCCGAGCGGGTTCTTGATCTCGTGCGCAAGATTGCGTATCAGCTCGCGATTGGCTTCCGCCTGGGTGATGCGCTGCGCCTCGCGCTCGAGGCGCATCTGTTGCTCGATATGGCGGAATTCGATGAGCAACTGGGCCTCGCCCGACTCCACCGGCGTGACGATGCAGTTCAGGTGCAGCGCTTCCTGCCCGGGGCGCGCCAGCACCAGATCCGGATCGACGAAGCCGCGTCCTTCGACCAGCGTCTGGCGAAGTTTTGCGCCGAATTCGCCCGCATCGGCAAACAGATCGCCGAGAAGATGGTCGCGGACGTTGCGATCGCTCGCGGAAAACAGGCTTTCGGCGGCGGGATTGAGGTGCAGCACGCGCATGCTGCCGTCCAGAACCACCACCGCGGTGGCAAGAAGATCGAGCCCGGAGAACCGGGAAAGCGGGTCAGTCACGGCGCGGACCCTCCTTCGAGGCAGTCCACAGGAGTCGCGAAGCGGGAGGAAACCCGCGCTATTTGATGTTGCTCAGCTCGCGGCGAAGTTGCACTACGTTCTTTTCGGCCAGTTCGACCGCTTCGATGAACGGCTTGATCCGCGGCAGCACGCTGCCGGTTTCGCCCGGCCGTGCCGGTTGCTGCTCGGCGAGCTTCTGCTTTGCCTCGACGAGGCGCTTCTGCTCGCTCTCGAGTTCTTCCTGCAGGATCCTGCGGCGATTGTCCTCGCGCGCGCGCCCTGTCCCAGGTGCTGCATCGGCCAGCTTCGGTGCCGCGGTTGTCGTGGTACGCGGGGGGGGCGCCGCCGCCTTCCCGTTCGCCGCCTTCGCGGGCTCCGCCGGTGGGGGGACGACCGGGGAGACTTCCTGACTCACTACCGCGCACTTCTTGCCCGACATCTCTTCCTTGACGTTGGTGTAGTGATTGCGTCCGGTTTCGTCCGCACAACGGTAGATCGTGACCTGGGCCAGGGACGGACCGGAAAGCGCCAGTGCTGCAATGCCAAGAAATAATCTGTGCGGGAACATGACCTGCCAATCCCGAGGGAGATTCAAGACCGTCTGAACGGTTTTCCGTCAGGCGCTCTGACGCGGGGAGGGGCAAGGGGGAGCATCCCCTTGCATTGTTTGCAATCTTGAGTCTAGGCCAATGGGTGCCTGATTTCAAATGAAAAAGGACAGGGCGGCAAGCCCTGTCCCCGAACTGCGCCCCCGCCGGTTCGGCGCGGGGCGGTACCGATGTGTACTTCGGCGCAGCCAGAGGCTTACGACGAATAGTACATATCGAACTCGACCGGATGGGTCGTCATGCGGAAACGCGTGACCTCTTCCATCTTGAGCGCGATATAGGCGTCGATGAAATCGTCCGAAAACACGCCCCCCTTGGTGAGGAACGCGCGGTCCTTGTCCAGATTTTCCAGCGCCTGATCGAGCGACGAGCACACGTTCGGCACCTTCTTCGCCTGCGACGGCGGAAGGTCGTAGAGGTTCTTGTCGATCGGATCGCCGGGATGGATCTTGTTCTGCACGCCATCCAGACCCGCCATCAGCAACGCCGAGAAGGCGAGGTAAGGGTTGGCCGTCGCATCCGGAAAGCGAACTTCGACGCGGCGGCCCTTCGGGTTCGACACGTACGGAATCCGGCAGGAAGCCGAGCGGTTGCGCGCGGAGTAAGCCAGATTGATCGGCGCTTCGAAGCCGGGAACCAGGCGCTTGTACGAGTTCGTGCCCGGATTGGTGATCGCATTCAGCGCCTTGGCGTGCTTGATGATGCCGCCGATGTAGTACAACGCGAAGTCCGACAGGCCGGCGTAGCCGTTGCCCGCGAACAGGTTCTCGCCGCCCTTCCAGACCGACTGGTGCACGTGCATGCCCGATCCGTTGTCGCCAACGACCGGCTTCGGCATGAAGGTCGCCGTCTTGCCGTAGGCATGCGCCACGTTCCAGACGGTGTATTTCAGTATCTGGGTCCAGTCGGCGCGCTTGACCAGCGAGTTGAACTTGGTGCCGATTTCGCACTGGCCGGCAGCGGCGACTTCGTGGTGGAACACCTCGACTTCGACGCCCTGCGCTTCGAGCGCAAGCGACATCGCGTTGCGGATGTCCTGCAGCGAGTCAATCGGGGCGACCGGGAAATAGCCGCCTTTGGTCGGGGCGCGGTGGCCGAGGTTGCCGCCTTCGAATTCGATGCCGGTGGACCAGGGCGCTTCTTCGGAGTTGATCTTCACGAAGCAGCCGGACATGTCGATGTTCCAGGTGACGCCGTCGAAGATGAAGAATTCGGGTTCCGGGCCGAAATAGGCGGTGTCGCCGATGCCGGAGGACTTGAGGTAGGCCTCGGCGCGCTTGGCGAGCGAGCGCGGGTCACGGTCGTAGCCCTTCATGTCCGTGGGTTCGAGCACGTCGCAGGTGATGTTGAGCGTCGTCTCGTCGGTAAACGGATCGATGCGGGCGCTGTCGGCATCCGGCAGCAGCAGCATGTCGGACGCCTCGATACCCTTCCAGCCGGCGATCGAGGAACCGTCGAATGCATGACCGGATTCGAACTTGTCCATCGTGAACTGCTTGGCGGGCACCTGGACGTGCTGCTCCTTGCCGCGCGTGTCCGTGAAACGGATATCAACGAACTTGACTTCCTTGTCCTTGATCATCTTCAGAACGTCATTTGGCGTCATGGCCATTCAAAAATCTCCTCGGATCGCTGTGGTTGGAATGAAAATGGGGGCAGAAAGACGAAATTCGTACTACCAAACAGCAGAAAACATGCCAATGGCCATCAGGCCGCCGGAATCGCCTACCGCTTTGGTCCAGAACGGGGCATCCGAAATTATCGCCCAAGCGGCGCGGTCCATGATGGTGCGGCGATGCGCATATCTGCACCAGTATTGTGCATACACGTATCCGGGGTTGATTTGATCGTCGAATTGCACAATCCTAACCAACCGCCGGAACCGACCTGTTTATAAGGATAGCTCATGGACACCATTGCCACGATCCTCGCCCGCGCCAAAGAGCGCGCCGCACTATTGAAGGTGCCGTACGCTGGCGCCCTCCTGCCCGCGGAAGCCCACGCGCTGCTGAACGCCGACCCGTCCGCAAAACTGGTGGACGTGCGGACCAAGGCAGAACTCGAATGGGTGGGGCAGGTCCCGGGCGCAATTTCCGTGGAATGGAACACCTGGCCTGGCGGCCGCAATCCGGACTTCCTCAAGCAACTGGAAGCGGCGATGCCGGCCAAAGACACGCCGGTTATGTTTCTTTGCCGATCGGGCGGGCGATCCAACAGCACCGCAAGCGTCGCGGCCGGGGCCGGGTACACGAATAGCTTCAACGTTCTCGAAGGCTTCGAGGGCGACAAGGATGCCGATGGCCATCGAAATACGGTAGGTGGCTGGCGCAAGGCGGGACTGCCCTGGACGCAGGGGTAATGCTCCGACCCGCTCGTGTTCCACGAGCACGCGAACGCCTTGCTTCAAAAACGAAACTGCCAAGGGTCTCCCTCCAATTTCCGCCGAGCAGGTCTGAATGACAATCGCGACGACGAATCCGGCCGGTAGCCGCAGCAACGAGAAGCAGCGCTCACCGCTCGGTTGCGTTCATCGGTGATGGCTGGATCGGATCACAGGACGCTTCGCTCCGGGCCTACCCGGCGGTCCACTCGATCCAGCCGCCCCAGGCGGTGAAAAGCACCACCGCGCCAAACGCGATCCGGTACCAGGCGAACGGAGTGAAGTCGTGGCTGGCGACATAGCGGATCAGCCAGCGGATGCAGATGAAGGCCGCGACGAACGAGGTGACGATGCCGACGGCGAAATGCGGGATGTCGGCGGCCGCGAACAGCG
>CAMBSA010000259.1 GCA_945869935.1 Bordetella parapertussis
TCATCTGCTGCTCGCCGCCGGAGGTGTAGCCCGACTGCGAGCCACGGCGGTCCTTGATTCGCGGGAAATAGTGATACACCCGTTCCAGATCCGCGCGGATCTCGGCGCGCGAGGCGGAGCGTGTGTAGGCACCGGTGAGCAGGTTTTCTTCCACCGTCAGGTGCTGGAAACAGTGACGGCCCTCCATCACCTGCACCACGCCCATTTTCACCAGGTCGTGCGGCGTGCGCCGGTCGATGCGCTGACCGCGGAATTCGATCGCACCCTTGGTGACTTCGCCGCGCTCGGCCGAGAGCAGGTTGGAGATCGCTTTCAGCGTGGTGGTCTTGCCCGCACCGTTGGCACCGAGCAGGGCCACGATCTTCCCTTCGTCCACGCGCAGCGACACGCCCTTCAACACCAGGATCACGTGGTTGTAGATCACCTCGATGTTGTTTACGCCGAGGTAAGGGGTGGCTTCAGCGACGGGTTTCAGTACGGCGGACATTTTTTGGAACCGCAGATGAATGCAGATTGACGCAGATGAAAGTCAAATACCAAAACCGGCCCGCAGTCCCGCGGATGAACGCCTTTGCATCCGCGTTCATCCGCGTTCATCTGCGGATAATTCCTTTTCAGCTCTCCTTGCTGCAGTCGCGCGGGGTGATGCCCTTTTCCTTCGCGTACTTCGCCGCGGACTCCTCGATCATCGGGCGGATGAAGTTGCGGTCGGCGGCGATCCAGTCGCTCACCACGTTCCACTTCTTGCCGTCCCACTGCTGGAACTTCACCGCACCGCCGCCTTCATGGTCGGCGCAGGAAACTTTCAGCGCCTGCATAAAGCCGGTGGCGCCGAGTTCCTTGAGCTTCGCGTCATCGATGTTCAGGTTCTCGATGCCCCAGCGCACCTGCTCGCCGGTGAGCGGCTTGTTGCCGTAGCGCTTTTGCGCGGTGCGGATCGCCTCGGCCGTAAGAATCCCCGAGACCACACCGCGGTTGTAATAGATCGAACCGATCCGCGACTTGTCTTCCATCTCGCCGCCCTTGCCCTTGGCGTAGACGTTCTTCTGGATTTCCTGGATCACCGGGTAGTTGGTGCCCGCGACGTTGAAGCCGGCGGCGAGATAGCCCTTGGCCGCGTCGCCCGCGGGGATAGTGTCTTCTTCCGCGCCGGACCACCACACGCCGATCATCTTGTTGCGCGGGAAACCGACTTTCGCCGCCGCCTTGATCGCGGTCGGGTTCATAACACCCCAACCCCAGAGAATCACCCAGTCCGGCTTGAACTGGCGCACCTGCAGCCACTGCGCGCCCTGCTCGTTGCCCGGATGCGCGACGGGGATAAGCGAGAGCTCGTAGCCGAGCTTCTTGCCCATCGCCTCGAGCACCGAGTGCGGCTCCTTGCCGAAGGCCGAGTCGTGGTACACCAGCGCGATCCGCTTGCCCTTCATCTTGGCATCGCCGCCCTCCTTGGAGGCGATGTACTTGATCATCGCGTTCGCCTGGCTCCAGTAGGTGGTGATCAGCGGGAACACATAGGGGAACACGCGCCCGTCGGCGGCGTCGGTGCGGCCATAACCCATCGAGATCAGCGGAATCTTGTCTGCGGTGGCCCGGTCTATCAGCGAGTAGGTGATGCCGGTGGACAGCGGATGCACCACCGCCGCGCCGGTCGGGCCTTTCTTCTTGGTGCGCTCGTAGCACTCCACGCCGCGCGCGTTGTTGTACTCGGTCTCGCATTTTTCCCAGGTGACCTTGACGCCGTTGATGCCGCCGTCGCGGGCGTTCAGCATCGCGAGATAGTCGATCATGCCGCCGAAGTAGCCCGAGCCGCCTGCCGCGTACGGCCCGACCCAGTAACCGTTCATCGGCACAAACTGTTCGTTCGCCTGCGCGAACGCGCCACCGGACACGGCGGCAAGCGCGGCAGTCAGCAGACCGGCCACGGCATTCCTCAAATTGTTGCGCATCGAAAGCTCTCCTTTGGGTTGATCCGTCCTGTCTTGTGCAGGCTCCTGATTAGGCTGAATAACTCTATACCTAAGGCCTCCCGGGTGCCAGCCATTCCCGGGAGCAAAAAATCTCAATGCGGGAACGGCCAGAGCCGCAGCTTTTCCTTCGCGATCTGCCACAGGCGAGCGAGGCCGTTCGGCTCCACGATCAGGAAAAATACGATCAGCACGCCGAACAGGATCAGCGTCAGGTTGGAAATCGCCCCGGGCGGCGGGGTGATTCCGACGGCTTCGGCCGCCGGAAGCGCGATGACTTCGAGAAAGATCGGCAGCAGCACGATGAACGCGGCGCCCAGAAAGCAACCCAGGATCGACCCCACCCCACCGATGATCACCATGAACAGCACCCGGAAGGACAGGTCGAGTTCGAAGGCCGCCGGTTCCACCGTGCCGAGATAGGCATAGGCGTAGAGCGCGCCTGCGAGTCCGCAGTAGAAGGAACTGATCGCGAACGCAAGCAGCTTGGTCTTCATCATCGGGATGCCGACCACCTCCGCCGCGACGTCCATGTCGCGCACCGCCATCCAGGCGCGGCCGATCGAACTGCGCACCATGTTCTTCGCGGCGAGCGCCATCACCGAGACGATGCTGAGCACGAACACATAACGCTCCGCCGGCGAGTCGAACACGTAGCCAAGAATCTGAATCTTCTGCGCGGTGATGACACCCGAGGAGCTGTTATTGGAGAACCAGCTGAATTTCACCAGCGCCCAGACGATGAAGAACTGCGCCGCAAGCGTCGCCACCGCGAGATAGAAACCCTTGATCCGCAGGCTCGGCAGCCCGAAGAGAATGCCCACCAGCGCGGCGCACAGGCCCGCGAGCACGAAGGCCACAAGGATCGGCAGGCCGTCGATGCGCAGCATGAAGTTGTAGGTGGCAAACGCGCCCACCGCCATGAAACCCGCCGTGCCGAGCGACAACTGCCCCGCGTAACCGGTGAGGATGTTCAGTCCGAGCGCCGCGAGCGAGAAGATCAGGAACGGAATCAGGATGCCGCTGTACCAGTAGTTGAAGTCGATCGCACCGGAAATTCCCGGCGTCACCGAGGCAAGCGGAATCAGCAGGAAGGCCACGACAAGAATGACCGCCATGCCGATGCGGTCCTGGCGGATCGGGAAGATCTGCTGGTCGTCGGCGTAGGTGGTGCGGAACTGTCCGGCTTCGCGGTAGAACACGGTTCACTGACCCTCTATGAAACCGCAGATGAACGCGGATGAACGCGGATAAAACCGCGAAAGCTTTTTTTTGAAGTACATCTGCGTGTATCTGCGTTCATCTGCGGTTAAAAAAGTTCTTATACCCGGTCAATGTGCTTCTCGCCGAACAGCCCCTCGGGCCGCACCAGCAGGAACAGTAGCGCGAGCACATACGGGAACCACGACTCGATGCCGCCGCCGAAATACGGGCCGATGTACACCTCGGCGAGCTTCTCCGACGCACCGATGATCAGGCCGCCGACGATCGCGCCCGCCACCGACTCGAAGCCGCCGAGGATCAGCACCGGCAGCGCCTTGAGCGCAAGAAAGGTAAGCGAGAAGGACACGCCGTTGCGCGCGCCCCAGAGCAGTCCCGTCACCAGCGCGACGAACCCTGCCACCGACCAGACGATCACCCAGATATGCTGCAGCGGGATGCCCACCGCGAGCGCGGCCTGGTGATCGTCCGCCACCGCGCGCAGCGCCCGGCCGATGCGCGTCTTGTTGAAAAACAGCGCAAGACCCGCCACCAGCACCGCCGCGATGCCCGCGGCGGCAAGGTCGAAGCGACTGATGTTCATGCCCACCGACTCCGAGATCGCCTCGATCGGCGTGTCCTCGATGCCCAGATCGAGCGGACGCACGTTGGCGCCCCAGACGAACTGCGCCACGCCTTCGATGAAGTAGCTCAGGCCAATGGTCGCCATGAACAGCGTGATCTGCGGCTGGTTCACCAGCGGGCGCAGCACCACCCGCTCGGTGAACACAGCGAGGCCCACCATCAGCACCAGGGTCAACGCGAAGGACACCCACGCGGGCGCGCCCTTCTCCGTCAATCCCACGAAGGTCAGCGCGGCGAAGAACACCATCGCACCCTGCGCGAAATTGAACACGCCCGAAGCCTTGTAGACGAGCACGAAGCCGAGCGCGACAAGGGAATACATCACCCCGGCGAGCAAGCCGCCGATGAGGACTTCAAAGAAAAACCCAATGTCGCTCATCAGTGCGCCACCCCGAGATACGCGTCGATCACCTTCGAATCGCCGCGCACTTCATCCGGCGAGCCGTCGGCGATCTTGCGGCCGTAGTCGAGCACCACCACCCGGTCCGAGATATCCATCACCACCCCC
>CAMBSA010000260.1 GCA_945869935.1 Bordetella parapertussis
GTGTAGAGCGTGAGGAGTTGGCTCACGATAAGCCCGCCGACGATCGCGATGCCCAGCGGCGTGCGCATCTCCGAGCCTTCGCCCGAGCCGAGCGCGAGCGGCACCGCGCCGAGCAGCGCTGCCATCGTGGTCATCATGATCGGGCGGAAGCGCAGCAGGCAGGCCTGGCGGATCGCCTCCAGCGGGCTCTTTCCATCCTTGCGTTCGGCGTCGAGCGCGAAGTCGATCATCATGATCGCGTTTTTCTTGACGATGCCGATCAGCAGGATCACGCCGATGAACGCGATGATGCTGAACTCGGTGCCGAAGGCCAGCAGCGCGAGCAGGGCGCCGACTCCCGCCGAAGGCAGGGTGGAGAGGATGGTGATCGGGTGCACCAGGCTCTCGTAGAGGATGCCGAGCACGATGTAGATGGTCAGCAGCGCGGCGAGGATCAGCCAGGGCTGGCTGTTGAGCGTCGCCTGAAAAGCGCGCGCGGTGCCCTGGAAGGTGCCGTGGATCGTGGTCGGCACACCCAGCCGCGCGAGCTCGTCGCGCACCGCGAGCGTCGCATCCGAGAGCGACACGCCCACCGGCAGGTTGAACGAAATGGTGGACGCGGCGAACTGGCCCTGGTGGCTGACGCCAAGCGGCGTGTTGGTCATCTCGTAGCGGCTGATCGAGGACAGCGGCACCTGCGCGCCGCCCGGGGTGATGATGTAGACGTCCTTCAGCGCCTCGGGGCTTTGCCAGTACTGGGGTGCCGCTTCCATCACCACCCGGTACTGGTTGAGCGGGTTGTAGATGGTGGACACCTGCCGCTGGCCGAAGGCGTTGTTGAGCGCCGAATCGATCATCTGCGGTGTGACGCCGAGGCGTGACGCGGCGTCGCGGTCTATGACGAGTGACGTCTGCAGGCCCTTGTCCTGCTGGTCGGTGTTCACGTCCACGAGCTCGGGCAGCTGCGACAGCGCGCGGCGGATGCGCGGCTCCCAGAGACGCAACTCGGCGAGATCGTCCGCCTGCAGGGTGTACTGGTATTGCGCGTTGCTCTGTCGCCCGCCGATGCGGAAGTCCTGCACCGGCACGAGGAACAGGTTGGCGCCCGGCTCGCGCGCGAGCTGGCCGCGCAGGCGCGCAACGACCCGGTCGGCGGAAAGATCACGCTCCTTCAGCGGCTTCAGGGTCACGAACATCGAGCCGCTGTTGCGACCGCCGCCGAAGCCGCCGCCGCCCCCGGTGAAACCGATCACGTTCTCCACCGCGGGATCGCGGCGCACGATCTCGATGAAATTGGTGAGCTTGCCGCGCATCGCCTGGAAGGAGATGCCCTGGTCCGCCTGGATGAAGCCGATCAGCCGTCCGGTGTCCTGCTGCGGGAAAAAGCCCTTGGGCACGATCGTGTAGAGCCAGATGTTGAGGCCGACGGTGGCGGCGAGGATCAGCAGGGTGAGGATGCCGTGGCGCAGCGCAAAGTCGAGCGAGCGCGCATAGCCGCGCAGCACCCCGGTGAATATGCGTTCACTGAGTCTGCTCAGCCAGTTGGGACGCTTTTCTTTTGGTGCAGCGCGAAGCAGCCGCGCGCACATCATCGGCGTGGTGGTGAGCGAGACCAGCAGCGACACGCCGATCGCCACCGACAGCGTGACCGCGAATTCGCGGAACAGCCGCCCGACGATGCCGCCCATCAGCAGGATCGGGATGAACACCGCCACCAGCGACAGGCTCATCGAGAGCACGGTGAAGCCCACCTCGCGTGCCCCCTGCAAAGCCGCCTGCATCGGCTTCATGCCGCGCTCGATATGCCGGGTCACGTTCTCCAGCACCACGATCGCATCATCCACCACGAAGCCGGTGGCCACCGTCAGCGCCATCAGCGAGAGATTATTCAGGCTGTAGCCGAGCAGGTACATCACGCCGAAGGTGCCCAGCAGCGAGATCGGTACCGCGACGCTCGGGATCAGCGTGGCACGCCAGTTTCGCAGGAACATGAACACCACCATGATCACAAGCGCCGTGGAGATGAGCAGCGTCCGCTCCACCTCGCGCAGCGACGCGCGGATGGTGGGCGTGCGGTCGAGCGCCACCTGCAGGTCGATCGCGGCGGGGATCGATGCACGCATCTGCGGCAGCAGGGCCGCGACCCGGTCCACCGTCTCGATGATGTTGGCGTTGGGCTGGCGGTTGAGGATGATCAGCACCGAGGGCTTGCCGTTGGCCGAGCCGGCGTTGCGCAGGTCCTGCACCGAATCCACGACTTCCGCCACATCCTGCAGGCGCACCGCCGCACCGTTGCGAAAGGCGACGATCAGCGGCATGTATTCGGCCGCCTTCTTCGCCTGGTCGTTGGCAAGGATCTGCCACTGGCGCTCGCTGTCCTCGACGATGCCCTTGGGCCGGTTGGCGTTGGTCGCGGAGATCGCCGCGCGCACCTGCTCCATGCCGATGCCGTACTTGTTGAGCGCCGAGGGGTTGAGTTCGACCCGGACGGCCGGCAAGGCACTGCCGCCGACGCTCACCTGGCCGACGCCCTTCACCTGCGAGAACTTCTGCGCGAGCACGGTGGAGGCGGCGTCGTACATCTGGCCCTGTGTCAGGGTGTCGGAGGTGAGCGAGAGAATCATGATCGGCGCATCCGCCGGGTTCACCTTGCGGTAGGTCGGGTTGCTCGGCAGGCCGGAGGGCAGCATGCTTCGCGCCGCGTTGATGGCCGCCTGCACGTCGCGCGCCGCGCCGTCGATGTCGCGATTGAGTTCGAACTGCATCACCACCCGCGTGGAGCCGAGCGAACTCGAGGAGGTGATTTCGGTGATGCCGGCGATGCGCCCGAGCGCGCGCTCGAGCGGCGTGGCGACCGTGGCCGCCATGGTCTCGGGGCTCGCACCGGGCAGTTGCGCCTGCACCGAGATCGTCGGGTAGTCCACCTGCGGCAACGGCGATACCGGCAGCCGGCCGAAGGCGATGATTCCCGCGAGCGTAATGCCGATGCTGAGCAGCGTGGTGGCAACCGGCCGGCGGATGAAGGGTTCGGAAATATTCATTCGCGGTTCATCCGACTGCGCTCCTCACGCCGCTTCCTGCGCCGGTGCGCCGCGAAGGCGCCGCGACAGGCGGTCGAAGGCGAGATAGATCACCGGCGTGGTGAAGAGCGTCAGCACCTGCGAGAGAAGCAAGCCTCCCACCATGGTGATGCCGAGCGGATGGCGCAGTTCCGAGCCGACGCCGCTGCCCAGCATCAGCGGCAGCGCCGAAAGCAGCGCCGCCATGGTGGTCATCATGATCGGCCGGAACCGCAGCAGGCAGGCCTGGCGGATTGCCTCGTGCGGCGTCTTGCCTTCGTTGCGCTCGGCGTGAAGCGCGAAGTCGATCATCATGATCGCGTTCTTCTTGACGATGCCGATCAGCAGGATGATCCCGATGATCCCGATGATGCCGAGGTCCTGGCCCGAGATCATCAGCGCGAGCAGCGCGCCGACGCCGGCCGAGGGCAGGGTGGAGAGGATGGTGATCGGGTGGATGTAGCTCTCGTAGAGCACGCCGAGCACGATGTACATGGTCAGGATGGCGGCGAGGATGAGCAGCAGGGTGTTGTCGAGCGAGCCCTGGAAGGCGGCTGCCGCGCCCTGGAAGCGCGTCTGCACGCTCGCCGGCAGGCCGATCTCCTTTTCTGCGGCGCGAATCGCCTTGACCGCGTCGCCGAGCGACGCACCGTGCGCAAGGTTGAACGAGAGGGTGTTGGCCGGGAACTGGCCGAGGTGGTTGATCACCAGCGGCGTTGGCTTTTCCAGCACGCGGGCGATGGTGGACAGGCGTACCTGTTGCGGCGTGGTGCCGGGCAGGGCGGAGGTGACGAACACGTCGTTCAGCGCGCGGGGACCCGCGCGGAACTCGGGTTTCACCTCGAGGATGACCCGGTACTGGCTGGTCTGGGTGAAGATGGTGGAGATCATGCGCTGGCCGAAGGCGTTGTAGAGCGCGTGGTCGATCGCCCCCGGCGTGATGCCGAGACGACCCGCGGCCGCGCGGTCGATCTCGACATAGGCCTGCAGGCCCGCGTCCTGCTGGTCACTCGCGACATCGGCGAGGCCCGGCAGGGTGCGAAGCCGTTCCACCAGCCGCGGCACCCAGAGGCTCAGCACCTCGGGATTCGCGTCTTCCACGGTGAACTGGTACTGGGTGCGGCTGACCCGGTCCTCGATCGTGAGGTCCTGCACCGGCTGCATGTAGAGCGCGATGCCCTCCACTTTTGCGAGCTTCGGCTGCAGGCGGCGGATCACCTCGATCGCGCTCGCGCCACGCGCCTCCTTCGGCTTGAGGTTGATGAGCATCCGGCCGCTGT
>CAMBSA010000261.1 GCA_945869935.1 Bordetella parapertussis
CGCGGCGAGCATTTCCATCACGCCGGCCGGGGTGCAGGGGGCGAAGCGCGGGGTGCCGGAGGCGAGCAGGCCGACGTTGATCGGGTGAAAGCCGTCGGCGTCCTTGTGCGGGGCGATCGCCTCCAGCACCTTTTTCGATGCGATATGCGCGGGCAGGGGCAGTTGCACCAGAATGCCGTGGATCGCCGGGTCGGCGTTCAGTTTCGCGATTTCCGCGAGCAGGTCGGACTCCGTGGTGGATTCGGGCAGGTTGATGAGCGGCGCGTGCATGCCGAGTTCCTCGCAGGCGCGGCCCTTGTTGCGCACATAGACCTTCGATGCCGGGTTTTCCCCGACCAGGATCACCGCAAGGCCCGGCGTGACGCCGCGCGCGGCGAGCGCCTCGACCCGGCCGCGCATGCGGCTGCGAAGTTCCCGGCCAAGGGCGTTGCCGTCGAGGATGCGTGCTGTCATGAAAAACGTTCCGTGTTTGGGTGATATTCGGTCGGGTCCTGCGGCGGCCACCGGACAGGGCCAATTATCGCCGATGCGCCGGACGCCTCTTCGCCGGCAGTCGGGACCACGGATTCAGGGCGAAATTGATGCATTCCGGGTATTGCATAATCCGGAATGTCTTTTTACAATGCGGTTGTAGCGTGCCGGATCCTACCCGATCCGGCAGCCACGGACGGGCAGCCAAAAGCCGCTCGTTTAGAATCCCCGGAACCCTTTGGAAATCCGTGCCCCGGTTGTCCGGCGTGGTTTGTCCGGCGCGGCCGTTCATGCCGCAGGTTCTGGGGTGCGTGGGGGGAGGATAGCTGCTCCCCTCATCTGGTAATGACCCCTTAAGGAGGAGCCATGTCCGCCGTACCCGAATATTCCGCCGCCAACGATCCCGATCAGATCGAAACCCAGGAGTGGCTCGACGCGCTCGCAGCCGTGATTGAGCAGGAGGGGCCGGAACGCGCCCATTACCTGCTGGAACGCCTGATAGACCAGGCACGCCGATCAGGCGCGATCATTCCGTTTTCACCCAACACCGCCTACATCAACACGATCCCGACCCATCTCGAGGATCGATCCCCCGGCGACCACCTGATGGAGGAGCGGATCCGCTCCTACGCCCGCTGGAACGCGATGGTGATGGTGGCCAAGGCCAACAAGTCCGAGGGCGACCTCGGCGGCCATATCGCGAGCTTTGCCTCGGTGGGCACGCTGTTCGGCATCGGCTTCAACCATTTCTGGCATGCGCCGCACGAGGGTCACGGTGGCGACCTGATCTACTTCCAGGGCCATTCCGCGCCGGGTGTGTACGCGCGCGCCTTCCTCGAGGGCAGGCTGACGGAGGACCAGCTGGTCAATTTCCGTCGCGAAGTCGATGGCAAGGGCATCTCTTCTTATCCGCATCCCTGGCTGATGCCGGAGTTCTGGCAGTTCCCCACGGTGTCCATGGGCCTCGGGCCGATTCAGGGCATCTACATGGCGCGCTTTCTCAAGTACCTGCATGCGCGCGGCCTCGCCGACACCGCCAACCGCAAGGTCTGGGTGTTCATGGGCGACGGCGAGTCGGACGAACCGGAGTCGCTCGGCGCGCTTTCCATGGCGGCGCGCGAGAAGCTGGACAACCTGGTGTTCGTCATCAACTGCAACCTGCAGCGGCTCGACGGCCCGGTGCGCGGCAACGCGAGCATCATCCAGGAACTCGAGGGCGATTTTCGCGGCTCCGGCTGGAACGTGATCAAGCTGATCTGGGGCTCGTACTGGGACCCGCTGCTTGCGCGCGACAAGGAAGGCATCCTGCGCCGGATCATGGAAGAGACGGTCGACGGCGAATACCAGAACTTCAAGGCCAACGACGGGGCGTTCGTTCGCAACAATTTCTTCGGCAAGCATCCCAAGCTGCTCGAGATGGTGTCGCGCATGACCGACGACGACATCTGGCGCCTGAACCGCGGCGGCCACGATCCGCACAAGATTTACGCGGCCTATAGCGCCGCCACCAAGCACAAGGGGCAACCCACCGTGATCCTGGCCAAGACCGTCAAGGGCTATGGCATGGGCAAGATCGGCGAGGGCAAGAACACCACGCACCAGCAGAAAAAGATGGATATCGAGTCCATCCGCCAGATGCGCGACCGGTTCAAGATCCCGGTCCCCGACGACAAGCTTGAAGAACTGCCGTTCTACACCCCGGCGGCGGATTCGCCGGAGATGAAATACCTGCACGAGCGTCGCCGCGCACTCGGCGGCTATCTGCCGCAGCGCAGGACGCGGGTGGAGGCACCGCCCGAAGTGCCGACGCTTGCGGCATTCGAGCAGGTCACCCGTGCGCAGGACCGCGAGATCTCCACCACGATGGCCTTCGTGCGGGTGCTGACCGCGCTGGTGCGCGACAAGAACCTTGGCAAGTACGTGGTGCCGATCGTTCCCGACGAGGCGCGCACCTTCGGCATGGAAGGCATGTTCCGCCAGCTCGGCATCTATTCCTCGGAAGGCCAGAAATACGAGCCGGTCGACCGCGACCAGGTGATGTACTACCGCGAGGACAAGGCGGGCCAGATCCTCGAGGAAGGCATCAACGAGGCGGGCGCGTTCTCGTCATGGATCGCCGCGGCGACTTCCTACAGCCATTCCAACCGGCTGATGGTGCCGTTCTACATCTTTTATTCGATGTTCGGCATGCAGCGCATCGGTGACCTTGCCTGGGCGGCGGCGGACCAGCGCGCGCGCGGCTTCCTGCTCGGAGGCACGGCGGGGCGCACCACGCTCAACGGCGAGGGCCTGCAGCACGAGGACGGCCACTCGCACATCATGGCCTCGGTCATCCCGAACTGCATCACCTACGATCCGACCTTCGCCTACGAAGTCGCGGTGATCGTGCAGGACGGCCTGCGCCGCATGGTGACCAACCAGGAGGACGTTTTCTACTACATCACCGTGATGAACGAGAACTACCTCCATCCGGAGATGCCCAAGGGCGCGGAGGAGGGCATTCTCAAGGGGATGTACCTGCTCCGTGAAGGCGGCAAGTCCAAGCTTCGCGTGCAGCTGATGGGCTCGGGCACCATCCTTCGCGAGGTGATCGCGGCGGCTGAACTGCTCGAGGCGGACTGGAAGGTGAGCGCCGACATCTGGAGCGCGACCAGCTTCAACGAACTGCGCCGCGACGGCCTGGACGCCGACCGCTGGAACCTGCTGCATCCGACCGATACGCCGCGCCTGTCGCATGTCGAGGCCTGCCTCAAGGACCGCGCCGGCCCGGTGGTGGCGTCCACCGATTACATGAAGGTGTTCGCCGACCAGATCCGTCCGTTCCTGCCGAAGGGACGCACCTTCCGCGCACTTGGCACCGACGGCTTCGGCCGCTCGGACACGCGCGAGCGCCTGCGCCATCACTTCGAGGTGAATCGTTACTGGGTGACGATTGCCGCACTGAAGGCGCTTGCCGACGACGGTGCGGTGAAACCCGCGCTGGTGGCCGAGGCGATCAAGAAGTACGGCATTGATCCGGCCAAGCCGAACCCGGTAACCGTCTGAGGAACTGACCATGGGTATCAAGGAAATTTTTGTTCCCGATATCGGCGACTTCAAGGAAGTCGAAGTCGTCGAGATCCTGGTGAAGCCGGGCGACACGGTTGCCAAGGAAGCGTCGCTGGTGTCTCTGGAGTCCGACAAGGCGACGATGGAGATTCCCTCGCCCGTCGCCGGCGTGGTGAAGGAGTTGCGTATAAAGATCGGCGACAAGGTGGCCGAGGGCAGCCTGCTGCTGATCATGGAAGCCTCCGAGGCGGCAGCCGCGGCCCCTGCCTCTGCACCGGCTGCGGGTCCCGCGGTACCGGTCGCGGTGGCGCCCGCCGCTGCGCCAGCTCCTGTCGCCGCATCCGCACCGGTGGCCCCTGCACCTGCGCCGGTCGAGGCACCCACCGGGAACAGCGGTGCTATTTCGGATGCGAGTCCGTCGCACGCAAGCCCGTCGGTGCGCAAGTTCGCGCGCGAACTTGGCGTCGATCTCGCGCGGGTGAAGGGCAGCGGACCGAAGAACCGGATTCTTGTGACTGACGTACAGGCCTTCGTGAAGGGCGCACTTGCCGGCGGTGCTGTGTCCGGCAGCGCAAGCGGCGTGGGGGGCTTGAGCGTGCTGCCCTGGCCGAAGGTGGATTTCGCCAAGTTCGGTCCGACCGAACGGGTGCCGCTGTCGCGCATCAAGAAGATCTCCGGCGCGAACCTGCACCGCAACTGGGTGATGATTCCGCATGTCACCAGCAACGAGGATGCGGACGTCACCGAGTTGGAGGCCTTTCGCGTCCAGTTGAACAAGGAAAACGAGAAATCGGGCCT
>CAMBSA010000262.1 GCA_945869935.1 Bordetella parapertussis
GTATTACGAGCGGTTTCTCCAACGGTTTCCGGAGGTGGCAAGCCTCGGTGCTGCGGATATCGACGAGGTACTCGCGCTCTGGAGCGGTTTGGGCTACTACTCTCGCGGACGCAATCTTCATGCGGCTGCGGTTCGAATCGCGCGTGAGCTTGGCGGCCGGTTTCCCACCGACCGTGCGACGCTGGAATCCCTGCCCGGTGTCGGGCGATCGACGGCCGCGGCGATCGCTGCGTTCTCGGTGGGTGCGCATGAGGCGATTCTCGACGGAAACGTGAAGCGTGTACTGGCCCGGCATTTCGCGATCGAGGGGTTTCCGGGCGTGTCATCGGTTGAGAGGCAACTGTGGGCTCTGGCGGAGTCGTTGCTGCCGGCCGACGATGTAGAAGCCTATACGCAGGGTGTAATGGACCTGGGTGCGACACTGTGCACGCGTTCCAGGCCGCGTTGTGTGGCCTGCCCTGTCGCTAGCAGCTGCGAGGCACATCGCAGCGGGCGGGAGGTGCAGTTTCCCTCGGCTCGTCCCAAGAAAGTGCTTCCCCACAAGACCACGGTCATGCTGGTGCTGGTGCGAGAGGGCAGGCTGCTGCTTACGCGTCGTCCGCCCTCCGGTATCTGGGGCGGACTGTGGTCGTTTCCGGAGTTCGATTCCGCACATGCGGCAACGGAGTACGCCGTGCGACAGGTCGGGCGGCTTTCGGGGGAAACCGAACTGCCTCCGGTAGCCCACGGGTTCAGTCATTACCGGTTGACGATTCAGCCCCTTCGCTGCGTGTCAAGCGGCCATGAGATCACCGTGAGTGAACCCGGGGTGCGCTGGATGTCCCGTGAAGAGGCGCTGGCCTCGTCGCTGCCTGCGCCGGTCCGGGTAATCGCGAGCGACGTCGAACTGGACTGAGCTCGGCTCAGCCTTTGGAGGCGCGCGCGATCAGCCTCTGCAGAATCTCGAGCCGGTCGACGTGGTCGTCGACTTCGAGAAGTTTCTGTTTTCCTGCCGATGGCATGGGCATGATTTCCGACAGGCGATAGCTCACCCAGGCCGAGTCATCGAAGCGATGCGGTTGCGGCAGTACTTCTGCGCCGTGTTTTTCGACAATCGAGCGGAGGATTTTCACGCATTCTGCGTGTTCCACAGGTACCGGCGCGCCTGGATCGTCAGCAAGGAATTCAACGTCGCCGATGAGCAGGCCCTGGCTGTTTGGCGCCGAGGACAGCAGGCGAAAGCGACGCCGGCCTTCGGTGCGGATGTTGAGCACGCCGAGTTGTTCCATGTCCCAGTCAATGATGCCCGCGGTGCAGCCGATGATCATTGGCATGGCAGGCGTACCCACTTCCCGGCCTTCGCGAATCAGGCTCACTCCGAATTCGCTCCCCTGCTTCATGCAGTCGCGTGTCATGTCCATGTAGCGCGTCTCGAAGATTCGCAGAGGGAGAATGCCACCAGGGAAGAGCACGGTATTGAGCGGGAAAATCGGAATTTGCATCGTTACCTCAGGCGGGCAGTTGACGGTGCCGCACGAGCACCGGCTGCGTCTGACGAAAGTGCGCGGCGATCCGCTCGACGAGATACACGGAACGGTGTTGTCCACCGGTGCATCCGATCGCGATCGCGAAATAGCTCCGGTTGTCGCGTTCGTACGCAGGCAGCCAGGACTCCGCGAAGGCGAGGATGTCCCGGAACATTTTCTCCACCTGCGGTTCGCGCTCCAGGAATGCGACGACATCGCGATCGCGTCCGGTGAGCGGGCGCAGGCGGGAGTCGTAGTGCGGATTGGGCAGGCAGCGGACATCGAACACCAGATTCGCGTCGAGCGGAATGCCCTGCTTGAATCCGAAGGATTCGAGCAGCAGCGTCAACCGCGCATCGCTGGTGCCGAGCAGATCCTTTATCCAGTTGCGAAGGGTATTGGGCGAGAGATCGCTTGTGTCGATCCGATGGCCGATTTCGGCCAGCGGCGCGAGAAGTTCGCGTTCGATTGCGAGCGCTTCCTCAAGAGTGCGCTCGCCGCGCGCGAGCGGATGGCGACGCCTTGTCTCGGAAAAGCGCTTGATCAAGGTGTCGTTTTTCGTATCGAGGAAAAGCACGCGCACTTCGATTCCGCGGCGGCGTAGTGCTTCTATATGCAAAGGCACTTCTTCGAGCGAGGAACCGCTGCGTGCGTCCACGCTGACGGCGGCTTGTGCCGTGCCCGTTTGCTCGAGCAGTGCCAGAGTCTCCGGCAGGAGCTTGACGGGAATATTGTCCACGCAGTAGTAGCCCGCGTCCTCAAGTACCGCCAGCGCGATGCTTTTTCCGGAGCCCGACAGTCCGCTTACCAATACAAATTGCATGGAGGCAAGCCTAGCATGACAGGGGCATGGACAGGAACGCGCCGCGGCCCGGTGGCTTCCTGCCGTTCAGGACTCCGAACTCTTCCCGAGTTCCGCCTGTTGCCGTTCGATGAATTCACGGGTGCTGAATATGCCGCGAAGCTGCAGGATGTAGTTGCGTACCGCGGCCTCGAGCAGCACCGCGAGATTTCGACCCGCTGCGACCGGGATGACCACCTTGCGTACCGTTGTGCCGAGGATGTCTTCGGACAGTTCGTGCAGCGGAAGTCGCTCCACGCTTGTGGTCCCGGTCGCTGTAGGCTTTTCCAACTGGACCACGAGGCGCAGATTCATTTTCGGACGCACTGCGGTTTCGCCAAATATCGTCCGGATATTCAGCACGCCAAGTCCTCGTACCTCGAGAAAATCCTTGAGCATCGGCGGACAGCGACATTCGAGGCGATTGGGCGGCACCCGTGTGATTTCAACCACATCATCGGCGACAAGGCCGTGGCCGCGGCTGATCAGTTCGAGCGCGAGTTCGCTTTTGCCTACGCCCGAGTCGCCCGTGATCAGAACGCCGAGTCCAAGCACGTCCATGCACACGCCGTGGCGCTCGGTTGATTCGGCAAGCACTTTGGCCAAGTAACGCCGCAGAGTATTGATCACCTGCGCTCCAGGCAGGGGCGATACGAGCACCGCGAGTCCGTAGCTCGCCGCGCTCTCGAGGATGAGCTCCGGGGGCGATTGCCCGTCGCAGAAAGCGATCAGAGCCGGCTTTGCCGCCAGCATTCGTTCTATGAGCGCCTGTGCGGCGGCGTGCTCAAGCCCGGTCAGATGCGATATCTCGTTTCCGCCAAACACCTGGACTCGGTTGGGGTGGAGGAGGTTGAGATGGCCTATCAGTGCGGAGGAGTCCGCGTTATCGCGCTGGATCAGCGCCGAGCCGGACTCTTCACCGGCCGCCCAGGCAAGCGAAAGTGCGCTCCGGTTGTCTTCAAACAGCCGCGCGACGCTGACTTGCAACATTAGGCTGCCATGCCGTTATGCTTTGGTGAAGTGCGCCTGCGTCGGTACCGGTCGACAGGCCCTCCCGCAGTTCGCGATCACTGAACATCTGTGCAAGTTCGGAAAGTATCTGGAGGTGCTGCTCGGTTGCCTGTTCGGGTACAAGCAAAATGAAGGCGAGGCCCACCGGTTTGCCGTCCGGCGCATCGAAGGGGACAGGCGTCGAGAGACGCACAAAGGCGCCGACCGCATCCTTGAGGCCTTTGATGCGCCCGTGCGGTATCGCCACGCCTTGCCCAAGCCCGGTCGATCCAAGGCGTTCACGCGCAAACAGGCTGTCGAATACCAGGCTGCGCGCTATGCCCTGATTGTTCTCGAACAGCAGGCCCGCCTGTTCGAAAAGACGCTTTTTGCTTGTGACGTCTAGGTCCAGAACGATATTGGACGGTGGCAGAAGTTTTGCGATGAGGTTCATCGGATGTCAGGCAGTCGGTCGGAGCCCTGGGTTTGAATCGCTTCGGGGAAACGGGAATTGCCTGTGGCAGAAATTCGCCGGGAAGTCGCGATCGACGCAACCCCGAGCGACACCTCCCGACCGCGGGGGCGAATTCTACCCCAGTCTGAGATTCGACGCGTCTACTCTTCCTGACGATGTTTCAGCGCGTCATGTGGATGCGCTTGCACCTTGTCCTTGTACTTGATGATCTGGCGATCGAGCTTGTCGATCATGAGATCTATCGCGGCATACAGATCGGGGTCGCCACTTTCCACGAAGATATCCTTGCCGCGAACGTGGACGGTAACTTCCGCCTTCTGAGTCAGCTTTTCGACCGACAGGATCACGTTGACATCTATGACGTGATCGAAGTGTCGGGTAATCCGGTCCATTTTCGACTGGACATAAGCCCGCATGGCTGGGGTGACGGCGACATGATGACCACTGACGGTGAGGTTCATAGGGCACTCCTCCTTTTCAAAGGGCTTTCCTG
>CAMBSA010000263.1 GCA_945869935.1 Bordetella parapertussis
TGCTCCTCGCAATGACGGGCTTCGCGGTTTCCTGGCGTCCTTGGCGCTCTTGCCGCGTCTTGGCGTCTTGGCGTCTTGGCGTCTTGGCGTCTTGGCGGTTCATACACCCTTCGCCAACGCGACCGCTAGGAAATCGCCGCCCCCGCCACCACCGGCTCCTCGACCCATTCCCCCGGTTCCTCGATATCCAGCGCGGTGGTACGGCGCATGTCGCGCGGATGGCCGGTGTCATCGAAGGGCGTTGCGCGGTGCATGGTGCAGCGGTTGTCCCAGAGAACGATGTCCCCCGCCATCCAGCGGTGCGCGTAGACGAATTCCGGGCGTGTTGCGAACTCGATGAGTTCGCGAAGCAGCGCCTGGCTCTCCTCCACCGGCATGCCGACGATGTGCGATACATGGTCGGCGATATACAGGGTCTTGCGCTTCGACCCCGGGTGCGTGCGCACCAGCGGATGCCGCGCGGGTGGGCGAGCCCCGAGTTCCTGCGACGTCGGCACATAGCCGCCGAGCTTTGCGCGCGAGGTCCAGATCGAATGCTCGGCGATGCGTCCGTCAATGCGCTTTTTCATCGCCTCGGGCAGAGCATCCCATGCGGCGCGCATGTCGGCGAATTCGGTGTCGGCGCCTGAAGGCGGAACAATATGCGCGGAGAGCAGTGAATACCTTGCGGCGATTTTCCGAAACGACCCGTCGGTATGCCAAAGCCGGTTGCCGAGGTTGTAGATGCGCCGCTCGTCGGTCTCGGGCGTGATGCGGCCGCTCTCGTCGAGGTTGGAGACATCGAACAGTTCGCGATGCGGCAGGCGCGGCGGCTTTCCCGGCACGAGCGGCATCAGTTCGAGCGGACCGAACAGCCGACTGAACGCCATCTGCGATTCGTTGTCGATGAACTGGCCGGGAAACACCACCACTGCATGCCGGTCGAAGGCCTGCTGCAGTTCGGCGAGCGTCGCCGCGTCGGGCGGGCGCTTGAGATCCACGCCGGTCACGGAAGCTGCAAACAGCGGGTGCAGCGGCTTGATTGTCAGGCCCACAATACCTCCTCTTGATGCGCGTGTCCGATGCAGCTATTCGATCGAATCGTAGCGAATTTCCAGCACGTCTAGTTCCTCCGGCCCGGCGGGCGTTCGCAGGATGACCGTATCGCCCTCGCGCGCCTTGATGAGGGCTCGCGCGATCGGCGACACCCAGGACACCCGGCCTCGCCCCGGATCGACTTCGTCGGTGCCGACGATGCTCACCGTGCGTTCGTTGCCCTTGCTGTCGGAATAGGACACGGTGGCGCCGAAAAACACCTGGTCGCGCACCTGGTCGCGGGGGTCCACCACTTCGGCGATTTCCAGCCGCTTCATCAGGTAGCGCACCCTGCGATCGATCTCGCGCAGCCGTCGCTTTCCGTAGATGTAGTCGCCGTTCTCCGAGCGGTCGCCGTTGGAGGCCGCCCAGGACACCGTGCGCACGACTTCCGGCCGCTCGTCCTCGACCATGCGCTTCAGTTCGGTCTTGATACGTGAGTACCCACCCGGCGTGATGTAGTTTTTAGCCCCTGCGGGCAGGGGGGAGGCCGCCTCGGGAGCGTCTTCCTCCGGGGCGTCTTCGGATTCGCGGGTGAAGGCTTTGCTCATGGGCGATGCTTGCTACGCGGTGGGTACGGCCTGAAAAAACGCAGATGCTTTGAAAAACAAGCCCACCTATAATAGCCGCTCGCCTGGCGATCGGGAGGTTGCCGGCATTCAGGAGATGCCCATGGCACTAAGAATACCGATGACCCGTTCGCGGGAACTGATCCTGGTCGGTCTGGTGATTCTCACCGCTGTCCTCGCCAACATGCCGGACGAAACCCTGCAGGACTGGCAGATCGAGCGCAATTATTTGCTTGCGCTGCTCGCGATGGTGGTGTTCATAGCCCTGTTCCTCTACCTCAAGTTCCAGTTCTTTTTCATGGTGGTTCTGCTCGCGCTGGGAGCGAACATGCCGATCCACGTGGCCGAATCCCTCGGCATCTCGCGCGTGCCGCTGATCATCGCCATGGCCGCCATGGTCGGCATATCGATCATCAACTATGTGGTGGCGCTGCTGCCCACCGGCCTCGAGCCCAAGCCCAAGGAGCAGAGCAAGGAGGGCATCATCGCGCTCTTCTACGCGATCGAGAAGGGCAACCTCGTCTACGCGCAGAAGGTGCTGTCGATGAACTTCGACCCCAACCTGTTCCATGACAACGGCTACACCCCGCTGATGTACGCCGCGGCCAAGGGTGACGCGAAGATGGTCGAACTGCTGGTGCGCAATGGCGCTGACGTGGCGGTGATGAGCAAGGAAGGCGACACTGCCATCGAACTCGCGCTTCGCGTCGGGTCGCAGGAAGTGGCCGACACCCTCAAGAAGGCCCGTGCCGAGCAGATCGCCCGCGATGAAGCCGCCAAAGCCGACAAGGCCAAGGCGGGCACGGGCGGGGGGAAGACCCAGGCCGCCTGAGCTCCGGGCCCGGGGTGAAGCCTGCGTCTCGGATTACGGCAAAAGGGCGCTTGAACAGGCGCCCTTTTTTGTTTCGGCACACCGGTTAGCCCGATCCGGCAACCGCCATAAAAGCAATCCCCACCATGAGCGATACCGTATCCGCGGCAATAATCGTGCACATCCTCGTGGTGTTCATTGCCGCCGGTTTCGTCAAGGGCGTGGTGGGCATGGGCCTGCCCGCGGTGGCGATGGGCCTGCTGTGCATCGTCATGCCGCCCGCGCAGGCGGCATCGGTCCTGATTCTTCCGACCATCATCACCAACATCTGGCAACTCGCCGGAGGGCCCGCGTTCGGTGCGCTGCTGCGCCGGCTGTGGCTGCTCATGGCCGGCACCTGCCTTGGCATCTGGCTCGGCTCGGACCTCATGACCGGCCCGCACTCGCGAATGGCGGCGTTCGGGCTGGGCTGCGTGCTCGTCGTCTACGCGGTGCTCGGGCTTGCGTCCATTCAGATGCGCGTGGCGGCGAAACAGGAGCCGTGGTTGTCGCCGTTCATAGGCACCGCCACCGGCCTGATCGCGGGCGCCACCGGGGTCTTCGCGTTTCCGCTGGTGCCGTATCTCGCCTCGCTGCGGCTTGACCGGGAAGAACTGATCCAGGCGCTTGGTATTTCCTTCATGGTCTCGACCTTGGCCCTGGGCGCCTCGCTTATCGGACGCGAGGCATTCGCCTGGTCGCTCGCCATTCCGTCGGCGATCGCGCTGATTCCCGCGCTGATCGGCATGGCCGCCGGGCAGTGGCTGCGCCGTCGCGTGCACGAGGCGACCTTCCGCCGCTGTTTTCTTGTCGGCCTGTTCGCGCTCGGCCTGTACATCGCCGCGCAGAATCTTCCCTGATTACAGGGACGCGTCCGCTCCGGCGGACGGCGCCTTCGGCTGACGATAGGCCAGCACCCAGAGAAACACCGCGAGTTGCACCACGAGCATCAAGCCGAAGGCGGCGCGGTAGCCTTCCGGTGCGTAATGGCCCACCTCGGCCGGCCACAGGCCGATCACCACGCCCATGCCCCATTGCACGACGAATCCGCCGAGGAAGGCAAGCATGTTCACCGCGGTATTCACGCGCCCCGATAGGTGCCCGGGGAAATGCCTGGTCAGGATCGCATAGACCAACACGCCGCCCGTTGAACAGAACGCGTACACAAAGAGCACCGGGAAAGCGGCCTCGCCCCAGCCCGCGGTGATCAGGGCGAACATCAGGATCGCCACGCCGAGGCTCGCCTTCATGACCACCATCATGCCAACGCCGCGCCTCGCGAGACGGTCGGCAAGCACGCCGATCGCAGACGACCCGAGGATGAAACCCACCGCAAGAACGGCGAGCGCGGTACTCACACCCGAGCGATCCATACCCGCGATGTCGCGCAACCAGGGCGAGACCCACAGGCCCTGCATCGAAAGAAATCCCCCCTGCATCGCCATGAAGAGCAGGCTGCCGCGCCAGAAGAGGCCATCGGAAAACACCTGCCGCACACCCTGCATCAGCTCGGCCACCGTCTCAGGTTTTGCCTCCGAGCGCTTCTCCGGCACCACCAGAAGAATCATCAGCGCAACCGCCGCGGTGATGCCCGCAACGATCACGAACACGCCGCGCCAGTCGGTGATGCCGAGCAGCACCTCCACAGGCTTGGTCGAGGCAAGCGCACCGAGTCCGCCGGTGGAGATCAGCGCGCCGTTGAGCGTCGCAAGCCTGCTCAGGGGGAACCAGCCGACGAAGGCCTTCATCGAGGCCATGAGCCCGGCCGACACCCCGAGACCGATCAGGCCCCGCGCGAAGGCAA
>CAMBSA010000264.1 GCA_945869935.1 Bordetella parapertussis
GAACTCCTCGAGTTTCGCCCTGTGAGCATCGGAGATCAGGTGAATAACCGGCCCTGAGTAGTCGCGCTTCTCGTCGTCTGCTACGGCCATTGCGCCCCAATCGGAATGGCTGCGTGCCAAGAAAGACCCATTCTCGTCGCCACCTCCGCCACCTGGCAGCGAATCTTCATCGCCCTCATCGTCGTCCAGAACCACTACATCCGATGGCAGTTTCGACGCCTCCGCTTTCTTAGCCGCAGTTGCCGCCGCATCCTTGGGCACTTCGAATTCCAGCGCCAACTCTTTCCCGAGTGCCGGATCCTTCAAGGTGAGTTTGCCATCGTCCTTTTCAATCGCCTCGGTCTTGTCGGTGATCTCGATGTCCGGGTACGCGAGCCGTGAAAATACGACCCTCGCGCCCTGTGCTGGAAGCCCTTCGCCCGGTTCCAGCGTAACTCCGAGCCCGACTCCGATTGCCTCGTCAAATCGATTCTCTGCAATCTTGAGTTCCGGCTTGTACTTGCAGACCGAATCGCCCTTGCTGATGTCGGCCGTCCAGTGAATTCCTGCGACACTCTCGCCCGCATCATGCCCGGAGAAAGGCATGAAATATCCCTCGAACTTCTCCTCCACGTTGATCGAACCGATCGCTGCGGTGAGCGTGCCGCTGAAGTCTTTCGTGCCAGCTTTGGGATCGGAGGTGTCCTGCCGCCATTTGTACAGGCGATCACAGAGCGCAACGTAGAGGCTCTTGCCCGGGTGCTTTTCCGCCCAGGCGTTACCACCGGGCGGCTTGCGCCAATTGCGTCCGCTGAGCACGTAGGCAACATCGATTTCGGACTCCGGCATTTTCAGAAACGACTTCGGAACCAGCGTGCCGTAGTCCGCCTGCTTTACCGTATTGAAGACCTGTGTGCCATCGTGAACGAACTCGATGAACAAGTCCCGCCCGAGTTTGTCCACCTGCTTCTGCGCCTCCCCGCTGAACCCCATGAAAGATTCGTTCAGCCGGTCCTTCAGAATATCGGGCACCATCAACTCGTAATGCACCCGGCGCCAGTTCTCGAACACGATGGTCTCGTCCGGGTAAATGCTTGCATCGGTCAGGAAATCCGCGGCGCCCGAGATCTCCACCGTGCAGGTATCACCGCCTGCCTTGCCCAGCCCCACCACGAATTTCCCCGCGCCTTCGACCAATTCAACCTTGCCCTGGTACTTCTTCTTCGCTTCCTTCTCCTCGACCGTCACCGACTTGTCCGAGGCGCTCGGCTTGCTCACCTTGGTCGGATGGTCCTTGTCGTCGCGCACACTCTTGGCCACCGCTTCGTCGGCCGGTGGGCCGTAGGTCACCCGGAAGTGCACCGTGGGTTTCGCGATCGAGTTCAGCGAATCCACATCCTCCGGATGCGGTCCGACTTCGACCAGCACTTCGTGCCCGAGGCCGCCCTGCCCGTTGTTCTCGACCGCGTAGTCAACGAACTGGATGATCCGAGGCCGGCGAACCGGGGCGACAAACTTCGCCCGGAACCCGACCATGCCTTTGACTTCGCGCTTGCGGCCGGTGGTTACGACCTCTTCGGTCACCCGGAACGGCGGGCACGGCACAACGCGGAAGCCGGGGAACAGCCCCAGATTGAACTCCGAAGAACCGGCGGGGACGGTCTTTCCCTTGGCATTGACGGTATCGCCCGCAAAGGTCTTGTTGACCTCGCCCCGCTTGCCATCCTGTTCGATATAGAACCGGAAGTCCTTGAACGCCTTGCCGTCCTTGTCGGTGACTTTCAGCTGCGCAAAGCGCGGGAAGACCTGGATTCGGTTGGCGGGGAAGTTCTGCAGCGTCTCGCTCTTCCCGTCGGTGCTTTTGACCTTGTAGAAATAGTGGTAGTCGAGGAAATAGAAACCCTTGTCATCATCGACTGCCGGCGCCTTGACCGTATGGCTGACCACCGCGTGCTCCGCGGTCTCCTCTACCGAATCGGTCTTGGACTCATCACCGCCGGACTGCTCGGAAGTCGAGGATGCCGTGTCCCCGGACTTCGAATCACCAGAGTCATCGGATTTCTCTTCTGCATCCGACGACCCTTCGGCGGTCGACGCGGCGCCCCCCTTGTCATCACCGCCGGAAGCGGATTCCGTCGCGGACGTCGACGCCGTTTTGATCGGGATGGCCTTCTCTTCGAACTGCGTTCCGTCTTTGAGGAACTTGAATGTAACTTCCTCGATCGACTCGACGTCGCTCTTGTCGATGCGGGCCGTCACCGTCAGGCTTTGGTTTTCGTATATCCGGGTGACTGAGGTGTTGACGACGTCGACCATCGAGTGTCCTGAGAAAAATATCCTGCGTCCTGCCGGCCGTTGATCGTTGCCTGAGCACCGGATACCGTGGCTTCTGCAGGACCGGTAACCCAATCAGATTGTTACACAATCCGGTCAGGAAGCAGAAGCGCAGCGGCTTTGCGAAGGCTGGCCGGTTCGCGTCGATTATGATAGACGACGGATTGCCGGAAGGCGCCCGGAGTCTGGCATTCCGATACCTTCGCTTTGGGGGATTTGTGGGACTGAGCTTCAACGAGGAAATCGCGCTGCGCGCGGCGCTGATGGCGGTGCGCCAGGAGCGCAAGGATTCCCTGCGCAACATGTTCGCGGGCACGCAGTTGCAGCCCAAGAGCCGCGTTCAGGATGCCCTCACGCTGGCCAAGGAAGCAGCGGCCTGTGCCAAGGCAGCGAAACGACTGCTCGGAAAAACCGGCATACCCAATTTGCGCGCCCCGGAGGTCGACCTGCCGGGCATCGGCGCGCCGGAGGTACCGGAAGTCGAGATTCCCGACGTCGATGTCGGATCGATCAATGTCGGTTCGATCGACCTGCCCGGCGTGAACCTGCGCGCGCTGATGCAGATTCCCGCTTTTCACAAGGTTATTCGCCTGCTGTTCGACCTGTTCGATGCGGTGGACCTGAACATCATCATCCAGGAGCTCGGCATCGAGTTCATGGTGGGTTTTCTGCAGTCCGCCCTGCCGGTGGTGCAGCAGGTCAAGTCGGGCGCCGACGCGATCGGCAACTGGTGTACTGCAGCGAAGCACTGGCACAAGGCGCGAAAAACGGTCGAGCAGAAATCGTTTCTCCTGCCCGGCAATGCGCGCGATGCCTGCGATGCCGTCAGGACCCTTCTCAAGGACAGCAGCAAGGAGCACGCCTCTCTTGCGACAATCCAGACCGCGCAGCTCGGTGTGTCCACCGCAGGCCTGTTCACCGACCTGGGCGGTGTGACCGGCCCGGCGGTGGCGCTGGTCGCGCAACTCGGCATCACCTGCCAGAAGGTGGTGATCATGGGCGCCCGCTACCGGGAAATGAAAAAGGTGAATGAAATTCTGCTGAACACGCCGGAGGACCGGCTCAGCTCCAACATCTTTGCCGTCTCGCCGCTTCTTGGCTGTTACTACCTCGCGAATAACACCACCAGCAACATTCTGAATGTGCTGAGCGGCAATCTCATCGAGGATGACTGGCTCGAGGACGCCGAGAAGAACAAACGCACTTACCTCGATCCCCTGCTCGCCGAGGCGGTCCGGTTCATCGATTCGTCCCGGTACGTGCTGTTTCCGATCCGGCAGAGCACCGGCATGTACGTGGAACTCAGCTTCGGCCAGAAGGTGAAGGAGGGGTTCACGCTCTGGGTGAGGAAAAAAACCGGCGCGGCTGCGCCGGACGAGCGGGCCAAGACGCACCGCGCCGTCGGTCGCTGAGCCGCAACGCAAATACGGGACGCCGACCTTGGAATACCTGACCCTTACTTCGACGATGCGCGTGGTGATACGCGGCTTCACCAAGAAGGCGGATGCCGACGCTGCCAAGTTCTCGCTGATCCGTCGCGACGACCAGAAAAAGATCATCGACCAGGCTGCCGCGCAGGTAAAAAAGCTGAAGGACCTCGATCCGCTGGTCTGGGAAGTGACGATTGACGCCGACCTGATGAAAAAGGCGATTACCGAGGACGAGATGCAGTGCGAGATGTATGTCTCGATAACCGCCGGCGGCAAGACCTGGGCTCCGCCCGGACAAGAGTACGTTCTCTACCGCAACACGATCACCATCACCGCCAAGGACAAGGACGACGCCGCGCTCGCGGGCGCGCACTGCAACTGCACGATCAATCCGCCTTCGGGCTATCGACCGAAGGTGGCGGTGACTCCAACGAGCGCGGATTCAGTCATCGATCCCGCAGAAAGCGCAACCGCCTGGGAACCCGAGCCGCGGACCGTGATCACGGGGGCAGACGGCACGGTCGAACTGCCGCTCGC
>CAMBSA010000265.1 GCA_945869935.1 Bordetella parapertussis
ATGCTGCATGCGCGTGTGGTGAGACCGCCCTCGCCCGCGGCAACGCTCGCCGCGTTCGATGAAAGCGCAGCGCGCTCGGTGCCGGGCGTCATCGCGGTTGCGCGCGATGGCCGGTTCATCGCGGTGCTCGCGGAGCACGAAGATTCGGCTATCCGGGGCGCAGCGAAACTCGCGGCTACTCTTGCGTGGAACGACACCGATACGCTGCCCGACGAGAACGATCTCGGTACGTTCCTGAAGTCGCAGCCGGTGGAGACCAGGGTCATCGCGGAACACGCCGCCACGGACGCGGCGAGCGTGAGCAGGCGATTCAAGGCGAACTACAGCCGCCCGTTCATCGCGCACGCGTCGATCGGCCCCTCGTGCGCGGTGGCGCAATGGCATGGCGCGGGCGAGACGATGACGCTCGAGGTCTGGACGCACAGCCAGGGCATCTACAACCTGCTCGCCGACCTGTCGATCGCCTTTGCGATGCCAAAGGAACGCATCACCGTGCGCCATGTGGAAGGCGCGGGTTGCTACGGCCACAACGGTGCGGACGATGCGGCGTATGACGCGGCGCTGGCGGCGCGCTCAGCAGAAGGCCTGCCGGTTCAGGTGCAGTGGTCGCGCGAGGAAGAACTCGGCTGGGCGCCCTTCGGCCCGGCAATGCAGGTGGAGGTCGAAGCCGGCGTGGACGAACTGGGCCGCATCGTCGAATGGCGGCACGAGGTCTGGTCCAACGGACACGGCACACGCCCCGGCCGCGCGAAGATACCCACCCTGCTCGCGGCGGTGCATCTGGCAAAACCCTTCGAGCGCTTTGTCGCGATCAACGCGATCCTCGCCGCGGGCGGGGGCTCGGAACGCAATTCGATTCCGGGCTATCGCTTCGCATCGCAAAAAATCGTCAATCACCGGTTGCTCACCATGCCGGTGCGCACCTCGGCGCTGCGCTCGCTCGGCGCGCATGCAAACGTGTTCGCGGCGGAATCCTTCATGGACGAGATCGCGCGCGATCTCGGCATCGACCCGGTGGAATTCCGCCTGCGGCATCTCGAGGATCCGCGCGGCAGGGCGGTGATCGAGGCGGCGGTAGCGCGCGCAGGCATCGCGCCGTCGGGCGAGGGCTGCGGCCGGGGGCTCGGCTATGCCCGCTACAAGGGCACCGGCGCATGGTGCGCGGTGATTGCGGACGTGCAGGTTGCACAGGCGGTGCGGGTGACGCGCCTTGTGGTCGCGGTGGACGTGGGCCTGGTGATCAATCCGGACGGTGTGGTGAACCAGATCGAGGGCGGCGCGATCCAGGCGGTGAGCTGGACTCTGAAAGAGGCGGTGAAGTTCGACCGCAAGCGCATCACCAGCACCGAATGGGAGCAGTACCCTATCCTGCGTTTCTCGGAAGTCCCCGCGGTGGATGTGGAGATCGTCTCGCCCCCCGACCAGCCGGCGCTTGGCGCGGGCGAAGCGGCCCAGGGCCCGACCGCCGCCGCGATCGGCAATGCCCTCTTCGATGCACTCGGGGTTCGGGTGCGCGATCTGCCGCTGACGCCGGAGCGGATTTCGAAGGCGATTCTCGGCTGACCGACTCCAGTATCTACGGTCATTGCGAGCGCAGCGAAGCAATCCCGCCGTTGTCAGTACGGAGATTGCTTCGCTACGCTCGCAATGACGTGTTCTGTCCATTCCCCCAGCGGCTTGGACAAGCCCCCCGCGCCCTGCGTAGAATGTCCCGAGCGACACTCAACCTCTTCCGGGAGCTGTTCATGAACAAGGTTTCTATCCTCGCCGCCGCGCTCGTTTCGGCCTTCGCCCTCTCGATTCAGGCGAACGCGCAGGAACTCAATGGCACGCTGAAGAAGATCAAGGACACGAACACGATATCCATCGGGTTCCGTGAATCGTCGATACCGTTTTCCTACCTCGATGACAAGCAACAGCCGGTCGGCTACGCGATGGACCTGTGCCTGAAGATCGTCGATGCGGTGCGCGCGGAACTCAAGACGCCCGGCATCAAGGTCAACCTGCAGCCGGTCACATCCGGCAACCGCATCCCGCTGATGCAGAACGGCACCATCGACCTCGAGTGCGGCTCCACCACCAACTCGGTGGCGCGCCAGCAACAGGTGTCCTTCGGCCCGACCTATTTCGTCATCAACGTCACCGCCGCGGTGAAGAAGAGTTCGGGCATCAAGTCACTCGCCGAATTGAACGGCAAGACCATCTCCACCACCTCGGGCACGACTTCCGTGCCGCTGCTCAAGCAGTATGAAAAGACCAAGGGCGTGGATGTGAAGGAGATCTACGGCAAGGACCACGCCGAATCCTTCCAGCTGATAGCCACCGACCGGGCGGTCGCCTTCGTGATGGACGACATCCTGCTCGCCGGCCAGATCGCGAATTCGCGCGCGCCGGCGGACTACACCATCCTGACCGAGTCGCTTCGCCAGGAGCCCTACAGCATGATGCTGCGCAAGGACGATCCCCAGTTCAAGGCGCTGGTGGACCGCACGATCAGCGGGGTGATGCGCTCGGGAGAGATCGAGAAAATCTACGCCAGGTGGTTCACCAGCCCGATCCCGCCGCGCAACGTGAACATGAACTTCCCGATCACCGCACCGATTCGCGAGGCATTCTCCAGTCCCAACGACAAGGGCGTGCAGTAAGACGGACCTTGACGCACGATCGAACGCCCGACGGGGCCGGGACGATCCCTCGTTCCGGCCCCGCTGTATTTGAAGCTCATTGTGTTTGAAGCGCAGCACGTGGAGAGGCCTTGAACTACCACTGGAACTGGGGCGTGTTCCTGCAGGAAAGCCCGGAAGGCGGGGTGTTCTTCTGGCAGATGCTGGTCTCGGGTGTGGGCTGGACGCTCGCGGTATCGGCCTGCGCGTGGATCATCGCGATGGTGTTCGGCGCGGTGATCGGCACGCTGCGCACCGTGCCCAATGTATGGCTCGCACGGTTTGGCAACGCCTGGGTGGAACTGTTTCGCAACGTGCCGCTGCTGGTGCAGATGTTCCTCTGGTACTTCGTGGTGCCGGAGATGATCCCGCCGCTCAAACGCTGGGTGGTGGATGCCGACCCCGGCACCACGCAGTTCCTCGCCGCGGTGGTGTGTCTCGGCCTGTTCACCTCGGCGCGGATCGCCGAGCAGGTGCGCGCCGGCATCCAGTCCCTGCCGCGCGGCCAGCAGAATGCCGCGCGAGCGCTCGGACTCACCGCGCCCCAGGCCTACCGCTACGTGCTGCTGCCGATGGCCTTTCGCATCATCATCCCGCCGCTCACCAGCGAGACGATGAACCTGATCAAGAACTCCTCGATCGCGCTCACCATAGGACTGGCGGAACTCACCTTTCGCACCCGCGAGATCGGCGAATACACCTTCAGCTACTTCGAGGTCTTCACTGCGGCGACCGTGATCTACATCGTGCTTTCGATGAGCGCCAACCGGGTGATGAATTTCATCGAAAAGCGCGTCGCGGTGCCGGGCTATATCGCGGGCGGCGGCAAATGAACTTCGACTTCGAGGTCATCAGCAACTCATTGCCCTACCTCTGGAAGGGCTTCCAGTACACGGTGCAACTCACCGTGATCGCGGGCATCGGCGGCCTGGTATTCGGCACCCTGCTCGCGCTTGCGCGGCTGTCCTCGCTTCGCGGACTGTCGTGGATCGCCTCGGGCTACGTGAACCTGATGCGCTCGATCCCGTTGGTCCTGGTGATCTTCTGGTTCTTCTTTCTGGTTCCGTTCATCCTGCAATGGGTCACCGGTGCGGAGCGGCCGCCGCAGGTGGGGGCGGAGCGCACCGCGATCATCACCTTCATCATGTTCGAGGCGGCGTTCTTCTGCGAGATCATGCGCGCCGGCATCCAGTCGATCCCGCGCGGCCAGGTGTCGGCGGCCTACGCGCTCGGCCTGTCGTATTCGCAGTCGATGCGGCTGGTGGTTCTGCCGCAGGCCTTCCGCAACATGATCCCGGTGCTGCTGACGCAGACCATCATCCTGTTCCAGGACACCTCGCTGGTGTACGTGATCTCGGCCACCGATTTTCTCGGCGCCGCCTCCAAGGTGGCGCAGCGCGATGGCCGACTGATCGAGATGTACAGCTTCGTCGCCGTCACCTATTTCATCCTCTGCTTTTCGCTCTCGGTGTTGGTCAAGCGACTGCAGAAAAAATTCGCGGTCATCCGCTGAACACCGGACAAGGGCACCTAATGGAACAGCCAATGATCTCCATACAGAACATCAGCAAGTGGTACGGCAGCTTCAAGGTGTTGTCCGCCTGCACGACCGAGG
>CAMBSA010000266.1 GCA_945869935.1 Bordetella parapertussis
GTTTGCGTCGGACGGTGTACCAGTCACCGTGATTCATGATTCGCCCGGCTTCATCGCGCAGCGCGTGCTCGCGCATATCGTGAACGTGGCCTGCGACATCGCGCAGCAGCGCATCGCCACCACCGCGGACATCGATGCCGCCGTCACGCTCGGCCTCGGTTACCCGCAGGGACCGCTTGCCTGGGGCGATGCGCTCGGTGCCGGCAACGTGCTTTCCATCCTCGATGCAATGCAGGATTTCTACCGCGATCCGCGTTACCGGGCGAGTCCGTGGCTCAAGCGCCGCGCTCTGCTCGGAGTATCATTGAGCAGCCCGGAATCCTGAAGCGGATTCCCACCTGACACAACCGCTTTTCCAGACTTTTTCTCCAGTCCGATTCTTCAGTCATTGCTCCGGAGCCACATCCATGAATGCCCCCCAGAAAACACACAAAGCCCAGTTCGTCTGGGATGACCCGCTGCTACTCGACCAGCAACTCACCGAAGACGAGCGCATGGTGCGCGATGCGGCCAATGCCTATTGCCAGGAAAAGCTGGCCCCGCGCGTACTCGAAGCCTTCCGCCACGAAAAGACCGACCCTGCGATCTTTCGTGAAATGGGCGAACTCGGCCTGCTCGGACCGACGATTCCGGTGGAATACGGCGGCTCCGGCCTGAACTACGTCAGCTACGGCCTGATCGCGCGCGAAGTCGAGCGCGTGGACTCGGGCTACCGCTCGATGATGAGCGTGCAGAGTTCGCTGGTGATGGTGCCGATCAACGAGTTCGGCACCGAAGCGCAGAAAAAGAAATACCTGCCCAAGCTCGCCCGCGGCGAGTGGATCGGCTGCTTCGGCCTGACCGAGCCCAACCACGGCTCCGACCCCGCGAACATGGCCACCCGCGCCAAGACCGTGCCCGGCGGCTACAGCCTTACCGGCTCCAAGATGTGGATCTCCAATTCGCCGTTTGCCGACGTATTCGTCGTCTGGGGCAAGACCGAGGACGGCCGGATTCGCGGCTTCATCCTCGAAAAAGGCATGAAGGGCCTGTCCGCACCGGCGATCCACGGCAAGGTCGGCCTGCGCGCCTCGCTTACCGGCGAAATCGTGATGGACAACGTGTTCGTTCCTGAAGAAAACCTGATGCCCGGCGTGGAAGGCCTTAAGGGTCCGTTCACCTGCCTCAACTCCGCCCGCTTCGGCATTGCCTGGGGCGCGCTCGGTGCCGCGGAAGACTGCTGGCACCGTGCACGCCAGTACGTGCTCGATCGTCACCAGTTCGGCCGGCCGCTTGCGGCCAACCAGCTGATCCAGAAAAAGCTCGCCGACATGCAGACCGAGATCACCCTCGGCCTGCAGGGTTGCCTGCGCCTCGGCCGCATGAAGGATGAAGGCAGCGCCGCGGTGGAAATCACTTCGATCATGAAGCGCAATTCCTGCGGAAAGGCACTGGATGTCGCCCGCATGGCGCGCGACATGCTCGGCGGCAACGGCATCTCGGACGAATTCGGCGTGATCCGCCACATGGTGAACCTCGAAGTCGTAAACACCTACGAAGGCACGCACGACATCCACGCGCTGATCCTCGGGCGCGCGCAGACGGGCATCCAGGCATTCAGCTGAGCCGGGCAGGGAAAGCTTGAACAGGGCGCCCGCTCTCTCAGGCGCCCTGTTTGCCCTCGGCGCGGCAGCGCTGTTCGGCGCGACCGCACCGCTCATCCAGAAACTCGGCGCAGGCATCGGCGCATGGAGCACCGCCTGCCTGCTTTACGCAGGCGCCACCGCTGCCGCAGCGCTCTTTCTCAAGGGCGAGCACCACGAAGCGCCCCTTCGCGCCCGGCAACTTCCGCGCCTTGCGGTGATGGCATCTTTCGGCGCAGTGCTCGCGCCGGTGCTGCTCGCATGGGGCCTGCAACGCACCAGCGGCCTTGCCGCCTCGCTGATGCTCGCGCTCGAAGCCCTGTTCACCTTTGCCCTGGCCCGAATGTTCTATCGCGAACATCTCGACCGTCGGGTGATGAGTGCAATGGCGCTGCTCATCGCGGGCGGTGCCCTGCTGATGGTGGATCGCGCCACGGCGGGCGCCTCGCAGATTCTTGGCCTGCTCGCGGTCGCCGGTGCGACGCTCGCCTGGGCTGCGGACAACACCCTGTCACGCCCACTTGCCGATACCGACCCCGGCTCGGTGGTGCTTGGCAAATGCAGCCTTGGGGCCGTCTTTTCCGGTGCTGTCGCGCTGCTGCTCGGTGAACCGCTTCCCGGTACGGCTGTCGTTCTCGGCTTGCTTGCGTGCGGTGCACTCGGGTACGGCCTGAGCCTGCGACTCTATCTTCTTGCTCAGAGATCGTTCGGCGCAGCGCGCACCGGATCGGTCTTCGCCACCGCGCCTTTCGTTGGTGCTGCGGTCGCGCTCGCGCTTGGCGAGCGCAATCTGAGTCCCTGGCTTGCCGCCGGATTCGTGCTCATGGCCTGCGGCGTTGTCCTGCATGCCCTGGAGATCCATGCACACATCCACCGACACGAGTCGCTCGACCACGAACATGCCCACCGCCACGACGACGGGCACCATTTGCATCATCACGACCCGATGCCCGAGGGCACCCATAGCCATCCGCACCATCATGATCCTGTCGAGCATGCGCACGCGCACACCCCGGACCTGCATCACGCGCACGATCACGATGCTTGAGATAGGCTGGTTGCGATGAGCAAGCACGATCGCGAACCGAGTCACCAACATGCGCAGGACCACGACCACGATCAGGGACACGGCCACGCTCACGCGTCTCATGACCACGCACACGATCACGGACATGTCCATGTGCACAGCCATGCTCACGGACATCACCATTCGCATGCGATCGGCACGGCGGGCACCGAAAGCCGCGCGTTCGCGATCGGCATCGCGCTCAATCTCGCCTTTGTCGGGGTGGAAGGCGCGGCCGGACTGCTTGCCAATTCCGTGGCCCTGCTCGCCGACGCGGGGCATAACCTGTCGGACGTGCTCGGGCTTGCCCTTGCCTGGATAGCCATTGGCCTCAGCCGGCGAAAACCATCCCCGCATTTCACCTACGGCCTGCGCGGTTCCTCGATCTGGGCGGCGCTCGCGAATGCATCGCTGCTGCTGGTTGCATGCGGCGGTATTGCCTGGGAGGCGGTGGACCGGATCATCGATCCGCGCCCGGTCGAAGGTGTGGTGATGATGGTGGTGGCCGCGATCGGCGTGGTGATCAACACCGTGACCGCACTGCTGTTCATGCGCGGCAGCCGGGATGACCTGAACGTGCGCGGCGCTTTCCTGCACATGGCCGCCGACGCGGCGATCTCGCTCGGTGTCGTGGTCGCGGGCGCCCTTGTGCTCACCACTGGCTGGCTGTGGCTGGACCCGACCATCAGTCTGGTGATCGTGGCGGCCATCCTAGCGGGCACCTGGGGACTGCTCAAGGACTCCGCGCGCCTCGCGCTTCAGGCGGTGCCGCCCGCGATCGAACCGGCGGCGGTGCTCGACTGGCTCGCCTCCCGCACGGGCGTCACCGAGGTACACGACCTTCACATCTGGGCGATCAGCACCACCGAAATCGCCCTGACCGCGCATCTCGTGATCCCGGGTGAACGGCCCGCCGACCTGTTCTATTCGGAGCTCTCGGCGGGGCTCGAGGAACGCTTCGGCATCCGCCATCCGACCCTTCAGATCGAATGCGGGGACGGGACCGCAGCGTGCAAACTGGCGCCAAGCGACGTCGTCTGATCAGCCTACGGATCGCCCCGTCGGGGCACTGCACATACTGACAATTTGCAAAAAAAGCCCAGCATTGGCGCGGCAAAGCAGACGTTTAACTGACATTGACCTTCGCGAACCTGCAACTCATTTAGCGCCTGAGCCCGAGCCGCGCATGGCTTGCGGCGGGCACCACCTCCCGGACTTTTTCAAGCAGTGATTCCGCCGCGTCCGCCTGTCCCGGGTCGCTGCCCGCCTTGGTCGCGCGCGCACCGGCCACCAGCACCCCGAGTTCCTCCCTGTTCAGGAACAGCGCGGGAAATTCCGGCCATTCGCGCAATTTGTAACCGGAGCGGCGCTCGCCATCGATCGGCGCTCCCGCGGCGCGCAGTCGCTCGATATCGCGATAGATCGTGCGCTCCGAGACACCGAGCCCTTCGGCGAGCTGCGCCGCGCTTGCCGTCCCGCTCTCGACGATCTTCGTGTAAATCTGAAAAAGTCGCATCGGACTGCTCATGTCGTTCCCTCCCTCGAAATGGCCGCTCGGGTCGCAAGCTCATCCGCCTGTCCCCCATG
>CAMBSA010000267.1 GCA_945869935.1 Bordetella parapertussis
GTTCTCGTCGGCAATCCCCAGAACACCATCGCGCCGGCAACGATCGGCCCGACAGCCGCGAACGCGAAGGCCGCCTGCGGCGAGATCACAGACCCGATCCAACCGGCCTGCACGATCGAAAGGCTCGTGCCCACGCCGAAGATCGCGGTATAGAAGGAGGTGGCACGCGACTGCGACACGCCGCTGGTGTTGTCGGCAAGCGCCCTCAGGCCGGGCATATACGTGCCTGCGACACCGACACCGAGCAGGAACTGAAATACAAGACCACTTGCAAACCCGCGCGCGAAAAGCGCCATGCCGACAAGCGCCGCGGTGGCGATCAGGCTCGAGACACCATAGATGTAACGTGCGTCCCTGCGATCGGTGAGTCCCGAGAGCAGCGGCACCGCGAGCAGGTAGCCGCCAAAAAACATGCCGGACACCAGGCCCGCCTCGGAATTCGTCATCCCCCAGGCGGGCTGGAGTTGCGGCAGCAGCGTCGGAAAGCTCGCAAAGCCCGTCAGGCTGAACACCTGCGCGATGCACATCCATGAGATGACGCGCGCGGGCGTGCGGGTCACTACGCTTGAGAGCATTCGATCATTCGTTCGTGCACCGGCGTGCGCGCAACCACGGCAACACCTTCACCGGGCGCGCGCGTCCGCGGCGGGGAATTCCGCCGCTCAGCGGTTCCGCGACGGGCGTGCCGTCGCTCAGCGGTTCTTGAACGCGGGCTTGCGCTTCTCGACGAACGCGCTCATGCCTTCCTTCTTGTCCTCGGTGGCAAACAGTGCGTAGAACATCCGCCGCTCGAACAGCGTGCCCTCGGCAAGCGGCGCCTCGTAGGTGCGGTTCACGCATTCCTTGGCGGCAAGCACCGCCTGCAGCGGGTATTCGGCGATCTGCGCCGCGGCGGCAAGCGCCTCGTCAAGCAGCTTGTCCACCGCCACCACGCGCGACACCAGCCCCGCGCGCTCGGCCTCGGCCGCATCCATGAAGCGGCCGGTGAGCACGAGATCCATCGCCTTGGCCTTGCCCACCGCGCGCGGCAGGCGCTGCGTGCCGCCCGCGCCGGGGATGACACCGAGCTTGATCTCGGGCTGGCCGAACTTGGCCGTCTCGGAGGCGATGATGATGTCGCACATCATCGCGAGCTCGCATCCGCCGCCAAGCGCATAGCCCGACACCGCGGCGATGATCGGCTTTCGCACGAGCTTCACCCGGTCCCAGTTACGGGTGATGAAGTCGCTGCGATAGACGTCCATGAAGTTCCAGTCCTTCATGCCGCCGATGTCCGCCCCCGCGGCGAAGGCCTTTTCGCTGCCGGTGATCACGATCGCGCCGATGCCGTCGTCCGCGTCGAACTTGAGGAACGCGTCGAGCACTTCGGTCATCAGGTCCTCGTTGAGCGCGTTGAGCGCCTTCGGACGGTTGAGCGTCACCAGGCCGACGCGGCCGCGGGTTTCGCTGAGGATGTATTCGTACGCCATGTCACTCTCCGTGGGTTTCGGGCCGACAACATACGGTATGGGTATGCGCCGGCCGCATTGCAGAATTATTACCGAACGACTACTTGAGCAATTGCACCTGGTCGCGCGCGCGCTGGCCGAGCAGCACCGCGTCGCTCGCCACCGCGATCAGGCTGTATCCCGCCTCGAACCAGCGCGCCGCGCTGTCCGCGTCCGGCGCATGAATGCCGATGCGGCGTTCCGCCTCCGTACAGACCTGATACACCCTGTAAATCGCCGCCGAGACCTCGTTGCCATCGGAGAGCCCCGGCCGGCCGAGGCTGGCAGCAAGATCCAGCGGATCGACGAACAGCGCCGACACGCCCGCCACCATGGAAATCGCCTCGATGTCGTGCACCGCATCGATATGCTCGATCTGCGGGATCACCAGCACATCGAGGTTCGCTTCATGTACATAGCCGCGCAGGTTGTGGCCATAGCCCTGCGCGCGGCCCGCACCGACGCTGCGGGTGCCCAGCGGCGGATAGCGGCAGGCGGCGACCGCCTGCTCCACCTGAGCCGCACTGTTCATGCCGGGAATGATCACGCCGTCGGCACCGATGTCCAGCGCACGTTGCAGCGCGGCGGGCGTTGCATCCGCCACGCGAATCAGGCAGGGGCAGCGCGCGGCCTGCAGCATGCGTTGCGCGGTCAGCATGTCGGCCGCGCCGTGCTCGAGGTCGATGAACAGCCAGTCGTAGCCGCAGGCGGCGAGCAGTTCCGCCACCTCGGGACTGGGCAACGTGACCGCCGTGCCGAGAAGACGATCCCCTTCCATCAGGCGTGCAGCGAGCGAACGGTTCATGAACATGGAAATCCCGGGTTGTTCCCGGCGTCCGCGGGCGAACGGATCATCGCGCGAGTTTCTTCTTCATTTCCGACAACGGCATGACACCGGGGATGTCGATCCGCTTGCGGCCCGGTTCTTCCGCCGCGAGCGATTCGGTTTCCTTCATCGTGGTCAGGCAGCGGATCGCGAGCTTCTGGTACAGGTCGGTGCCCTCGCGCTTCCAGGCGATCTCCGCCTCGCTGAGTTCGCGGATCACGCGCCCGGGAATGCCCGAGACCAGCGTGCGCGGCGGCACGATCATGCCCGCCTTGACGAAGGCCATCGCCGAGACGATCGCCGACTCGCCGATCTGCGCGTTGTCGTTGATCACCGCGTTCATGCCGATCAGCGCGTCGCGCCCGATGCGGCAGCCGTGGATCACCGCGCCGTGGCCGATATGGCCGTTCTCGCCGATCACCGTGTCGTAGCCGGGAAAGCCGTGCAGCACGCAGCCGTCCTGGATGTTGGCGCCGCGCTCGACCACCAGCCGGCCGAAGTCACCGCGCAGGCTTGCCGTCGGGCCGATGTACACGCCCGGGCCGACGATCACATCGCCGATCAGCACCGCGCTCGGATGCACGTATGCGCTTGGATCAACCACCGGCGTGATGCCGTCAATGGAGTAGACTTTGGCCATGTGTTTTGACGTCCTGCAGCGTGTGAGACTGCATTCTATCAAGCTGTTCGCCGCCGTCCTCTTCTTTCCCGTCATGAGCTTCGTGCACGCATTCGACATCCAGGGACATCGCGGCGCGAGGGGCCTCGCCCCGGAGAACACCCTCGAAGCCTTCGCGATCGCGCTGTCGCTCGGCGTATCCACGCTCGAACTCGACACCGGCATCACCCGCGACGGCGCGGTGATCATCACCCACGACACGCGCCTGAATCCGGACGTCGCGCGCGGACCCGACGGCCGCTGGCTGAATCCGCCGACGCACGCGATCCACGAGCTCACGCTGCACGAGCTGCAGCGCTACGACGTCGGGCGCCTGCGTCCCGGCTCGGACTATTCGCACCGCTTCCCGCAGCAGCGCCGGATGGACAAGGTCCGCATCCCGACGCTGGCATCGCTGTTCGAACTCGTGCGCCGCTCGGGCAACGAGGTAGTGCGCTTCAACATCGAGACCAAGTTGTCCCCTGTCACGCCGGCGGAGACCGCAGGTCCTGAACTGTTCGTCAGGTCCCTGCTTGCGGTGATCCGCGAACACCGCATGGAATCGCGGGTGACCATCCAGTCCTTCGACTGGCGCACCCTGCAGCTTGTGCAGCAGCAGGCGCCGGGCATCACCACCAGCTACCTGAGTGCGCAGCAGTCCTGGACCGACAACATCCTTGCCGTGCGTCCGGTGTCCAATCCCTCGCCGTGGACGGCCGGCATCAGCTACGCGCAGCACGGCTCGTTGCCGAAAATGATCAAGGCCGCAGGCGGCGCGGTATGGTCTCCGTATTTCCTCGAACTCAACGCCGGGTCGGTGAAGGAAGCGCATGCGCTCGGCATCAAGGTGCTGCCCTGGACGGTGAACGACATCGCCGACATGGAGCGCATGATCAAGCTAGGCGTGGACGGCATCATCAGCGACTACCCCGACCGCTTGCGCGAGGTCGTGCAAGCGAAGGGACTGGCCCTGCCCGCACCGACGCCGGTCAACCGGTAGCAGAGCGCCCGACTGTCTCTGCAACGATCACGCACCCTAATACCGAACCTGTCACCGGCAGCGCCCGGAGAAAGCTGACCCCGCATGGCCCGCATTACCGCCGCCTTCGGCTCCTCGCACAGCACGATGCAGTTCTCCTCGGTGGAGAACTGGAACAAGCTGTTCGACTACATCGACTGCAAGACCCCGATCAACGACTACGAAGGCAACATCCACGCCTTCGATGACCTGAAAAAGCGCCTGCCGCCGGACGCCGCGCAAAAGCTCGCGCCCAAGGTGATAGCCGAGCGCCACGCCGCCACA
>CAMBSA010000268.1 GCA_945869935.1 Bordetella parapertussis
CGGATGTTGAAGTTCTCGGCGCTGCGGCCCTTGCCCGCGGGCAAGGGCCGGCGCAGCCTTCGATGATGATCATCAGCATGAACGTGAGACCTTCGACCAGCATGGCTGCCTACCTCCGGACCTGTGCAGTTACGCACAGTGGCCTATACCAGCGGCTTAGGGAGCCCCTGAACAAGGGGGCTACGCCCCCTCGTAACTCCCCCGTCTCAGAGGGAACGCTGAACCTTCAAGCCTCGAAATTGGACTTGATCAGCGATTCCTTAGACGTTAAACCGGAAATGCATCACGTCGCCGTCATGCACGACGTATTCCTTTCCCTCCACGCGCATCTTGCCCGCTTCCTTGGCGCCCGCTTCGCCCTTGCCGGTGATGAAATCGTTGTACGCGATCACCTCGGCACGGATGAATCCGTGCTCGAAGTCGGTGTGGATCACGCCGGCGGCCTGCGGTGCGGTGGCGCCTTGCTGGATGGTCCAGGCCCGAACCTCTTTTACGCCCGCGGTGAAGTAGGTCTGAAGGCCTAGCAGCGTGTAGCCGGCGCGGATCAGGCGTGCAAGGCCCGGCTCCTCCAGTCCCATGTCCTCGAGGAACACCTGCTTGTCTTCATCCGACAACTCGGCGATCTGCGATTCCATCGCGGCGCTGATCGCGACCACCGGCGCGCCCTCGGTCTTGGCATAGGCTTCCACGCGGGCGAGGAGAGGGTTGTCCTTGAAGCCGCTCTCCGATACGTTGGCGACGTACATCGTGGGCTTCATGGTGAGCAGGAACAGCGGTCGGATGGCGATAAGTTCTTCTTTGGAGAGGTTCAGCGTGCGCGCGGGCTTTCCCTGGTCGAGTACATTGACGACTTTCTCCAGCACCGCCACCAGGCGAGCGGCTTCCTTGTCGCCGCCGGATTTGGCGAGCTTGACGTTCTTCGAGAGCTGTTTTTCCGCGGTCTGCAGGTCGGCAAGCGCGAGTTCGGTGTTGATGGTTTCGATGTCGGAGATCGGGTCGACCTTGCCGGCGACGTGGATCACGTTGTCGTCGTCGAAGCAGCGAACCACGTGGGCGATCGCGTCGGTTTCGCGGATGTTGGCGAGAAACTGGTTGCCAAGACCCTCGCCCTTGGAGGCGCCTGCCACCAGCCCGGCGATGTCGACGAACTCCACCGCCGCGGGCAGCACGCGCTGCGGGTTCACAATCGCGGCGAGCTTGCCCAGGCGCGGGTCGGGCACCTCGACGATGCCGACGTTCGGCTCGATGGTGCAGAAGGGGTAGTTCTCCGCGGCGATGCCGGCCTTGGTGAGGGCATTGAACAGGGTGGACTTACCGACATTCGGCAAGCCGACGATTCCGCATTTGAGAGACATGGAGTGTCCGATTCGCTTCGTTAGGCTGACCGCTAGGCCATATTGGGGGATATACAAGGGGGCGTCGCCCCCTTGTTCACATGCACTGCAAGCCGACGATTCCGCATTTGAGAGACATGGAGTGTCCGATTTCTTTAGGGGTGTGCGCAGGGCGATGAGCTTGCCCAGCAAAAGTATTGTTATGCTTTCGTGTGCAGCCGGTTCATTGCAGAGCGCATGTCGCCTTCTATGATCAGCGGGAATGCCTCGAGGATGCGATCAAGAGAGGCGTCGATCGCAGTGCGGTCATCCGGCGAGGGCGAGGACAGCACATAATCGCCCACGAGGTCGCGGTCACCCGGATGCCCGATGCCGACGCGCAGGCGCCAGAAATCGTGCGAACCCAGGCGCGCAGCGATGTCTTTCAGGCCGTTGTGGCCGGCCACGCCGCCGCCCTGCTTGAGTTTTGCGGTGCCCGGCGGGAAGTCGAGTTCGTCGTGCACCACGAGGCATTCCTCGGGAGCGATCTTGAAAAAGTTGGCCAGTGAGCCGACCGACTTGCCCGAGAGATTCATGTAGGTCTGAGGCAGTACCAGCCAGACATCGCCGCCTTTGGCGGGGAGCTTTGCAACAAGGGCATGGTACTTCGCGTCCTTGCGAAGTTCGACCCGATGCACGCGCGCGAGGCGTTCTGCGAACCAGAACCCGACATTGTGTCGGTCCCGCTCGTGTTCGCGGCCCGGATTTCCGAGTCCGGCGACAAGTCGTATGGGCATGGAGGTATCAGCGGTTCAGCAGGCCAGGGCAGGTCGATGGCAGGCAGTGAGTCCCAAAAGAAAGGCGCGGACTGGCCGCGCCTTTCCGGGAGCATTGGCCAGAGGCTTACTTCTTTTTTGCGGCCGGTGCACCGGCACCCGCTTCGGGCGCTTTCTGCTTGGCGGCCGGAACGTCGGCTGCGGCAGGAGCGGCGGTGGTCGCTGCGGTTTCTTCTTCGGCTGCAACCACGCGCGGTACCGACGCGCCGGCAACCGCGGGGTTTTCGCCCGGACGCAGCATCGGCTCGACGCCCTTCGGGTAGACCAGATCCTTGACGTGCAGCGAATGGCCAACGGTTATTGTGCCAAGGTCCACCAGGATGAACTCGGGCAGGTCCGCAGGAAGGCAGCGGATGTTGACTTCGTTCATCGCGTGGGAGATGACGGCGCTCTGTTCCTTGACCGCGGGGGAGATGTCCGCGTTCACGAAGTGCAGCGGCACCTTCATGTGGATCTTCTGGTCGGCCGAGACGCGCTGGAAGTCGATATGCTGAACTTGCGCTTTCCAGGGGTGCATGTTGACTGCGCGAAGCAGAACCTGTTCCTTCTTGCCATCGGTGACCAGGTCCAGAATGGACGCATGGAATTTCTCGTCACGCAGCTGGTGGAAAATCGCGTTGTGGTCGATTTCGATGGACGCGGCGGCCGCTTTTCCGCCGTAGACGATGCCGGGGACTTTCCCGGCGATGCGCAGACGGCGGCTCGCACCCGTGCCTTGCGCTGCGCGCGATTGCGCGACGACTTGAATTGCCATGGTGAACTCCTTGGTAACTGCACCCCTTGACCGGGGAATATTTACGGGAGGTTTCCTTCCCGTTGCTTTTTCACGCCGTCCCCGCGACCAGGGACGGCGATGAAATCAAATAATCGTCATTCGATGAACAGCGAACTGACCGATTCCTCGTTGCTGATGCGAAGAATAGTCTCGGCAAGCAGGCCGGCCACCGACAGCACACGGATCTTCTTGCTGGCCTGTGCCTCTTTGGAGAGCGGGATGGTGTCGGTGACCACCATCGCATCGAGCGCGGACTCGTCCACGCGCTTCACCGCGCCGCCCGAGAGCACCGCGTGCGTGCAATACGCGACCACCTGTTTTGCCCCCGAATCCTTGAGCGCTTGCGCTGCCTTGGCGAGCGTGCCTGCGGTGTCGACGATGTCGTCCATGATGATGCAGGTGCGCCCGCTGACGTCCCCGATGATGTTCATCACTTCGGAGACGTTCGCGCGCGGCCGGCGTTTGTCGATGATCGCGAGGTCGGACTCAAGCCGCTTGGCCACCGCGCGGGCACGGACCACGCCGCCGACGTCGGGGGACACCACGATCAGGTCTTCGTAATTGTGTTTCCAGACGTCGCCCAGCAGGATCGGCGTGGCATAGACGTTGTCCACCGGCACGTCGAAGAAGCCCTGGATCTGGTCTGCGTGCAGGTCCATGGTGAGCACGCGGTCTACACCGACCGCGGCGAGCATGTTGGCCACGACCTTGGCGCTGATGGCGACCCGGGCCGAGCGCGGACGCCGGTCCTGCCGGGCGTAGCCGAAGTAGGGGATCGCGGCGGTGATGCGTCCGGCGGAGGCGCGGCGCAGGGCGTCGGCCATAAGCAGGACTTCCATCAGCGCATCGCTGGTCGGGGCGCAGGTCGATTGCAGGATGAAGCAGTCGCGGCCGCGGACGTTCTCCATGATCTCGACCATGACTTCGCCGTCGGAAAACTTGCCGACGCTTGCATGGCCGATGGGAATGTTCAGGCGTCGCACCACCCCGTGCGCGAGCAGCGGGTTGGCGTTCCCGGTGAAAACCATCAGGTTTTCGTAGGCCATGCTGTGCGCACCCCAGTCGACGTTTGCGTCAAAATCCCGCCCGGTTTGGGCGGGGCCCGCTTCCCATGCGCCGCGTTGCAGACATTGCACCGCGCTACCGACTACCTACGCATGCTGTTTCCAAATCGCAAACACGCCGCAGTGCGGCGTGTTGCCCGGGATCTGAACCTTTTCAGGCCCCGTTCCTGCCCGGGGCGGCTCTCGCCACCCGCTTTAATTCGCATTCAGATGGCTGGGGAGGAAGGATTCGAACCTTCGCATGCCGGAATCAAAATCCGGTGCCTTAACCAGCTTGG
>CAMBSA010000269.1 GCA_945869935.1 Bordetella parapertussis
GCGAGATTGCTTCGCTTCGCTCGCAATGACACCCATACGCACTGACAAGGAATCCGCCTAATGAGTACCCCCGCCTTCACCGACCTTCGCGGCTACATCGCTCGCCTGCGCGAGCAGGGCGATCTGATCGAAATCAGCGAGCCGATGTCGCTGCAGTACGAAATCGGCGCGCTCTGCCGCGTGCTCGCGGACCGCGACGGCCCCGCCGCGCTGCTCACCAACATCGCCGGCAACGCCTCGCCCGCGAAGGTGGCGGCGGTGAACATCTACGGTCCTCGCAGAAGGATCGCCTCGGCCTTTGGCGTGGATGAAGCCGGACTGCTCGGCTTCGTGGCCGAGCGGATCAAGAAACGCATCGCCCCCGAGCGCATCACGAGCGGCACCGCGCCCTGCCAGGAAGTGGTGCTCGAAGGCGACAAGGTCGACCTGACGAAATGGCCGATCCCGCTCTGGAACGAAGGTGACGGCGGCCCCTACATCACCGCCGGCCTGTGGATCGCGCGTCACCCCGAGTTCGGCCTGAACATCGCGCCGCACCGCGGGCAGATCTACAGCGCGCGAGAGATCGGTGTGTGCGTCGCACCCGACCATCACCTGCGCATCACCACCGACGAGGCGCGTCCCGCAAAAACCCGCGTCGAGGCGGCACTCGTCATCGGCGTGCGGCCCTCGATCACGGTGGCCGCGTCCTCCGATTTTCCGCTTGCCGATTTCGAACTCGAGGTCGCGGGCGCGCTCGAAGGAAAAGCCATTCAGACGGTGCGCTGCAAGACAGTGGACATCGATGTGCCGATCGACACCGAGATCGTGGTGGAAGGCTATTTCGACGGCGAGACACGACAGGAAGGTCCGTTCGTGGAATTCACCGGCTACCAGACGCCGATCATCACCAGCCCCGTATTCCACGTCACCGCGATCACCCACCGCCGCGACCCGATCTACCACGGCGTGTTCGCCGGCGTGCCGCCCTGCGAGACCAACACGCTCTGGCGCGAGCTGGAAGAAGCCGAGGCCTTCTCGATGCTCCGGCGCAAGTTCCCGATGCTGAAAGCATTGCATCGCCCGCCGCAGATCGGCCGCGATTTCTGGGGCGTGCTGCAGCTCGACCCGAAGCGGCACCGCGACGGCATGACCACCACCCTGCTGCTCGCGACCTCGGCCGCGATGCCGCGGCTGAAGTTCGTCGTGGCGGTGGATGACGACATCGACCTCTACAACATGACCGAGGTGCTCTGGGCGATTTCCACCCGCTGCGACCCGAAGGAGGACGTGCAGCTCATCCGCGGCACGATGACCTCCTGGCTCGATCCCTCGAGCGGCGGCGTCACCGGCAAGCTCTTCATCGATGCGACCAAGAAAAAGGATTTCCGCGGCGCGATGCCCGGCTTCCCCGCGGCGGCGCTGGAGCGCGCGAAGGCGCTGCTTGCGAAAGCGGGACGCTAGCCACGATGCTGCGCGCGCTGATCCTCGCAGCCCTCCTTGCCTGTGGCGTCGGTACCGTTGCCGCGCAGGAGTACCCGTCGAAACCCATGCGCCTGGTGGTGGGCTTCCCGCCCGGCGGCGGCAACGACGTGCTCGCGCGACTGTTGGCGGGCGCGCTGCAGGACGAACTCGGCAAACCGGTGGTGGTGGACAACAAGGCAGGCGCGGACGGCATCATCGCGGCCGAGATCGTCGCCCGTGCTGCTCCTGACGGGCATACGCTGATGATCGGCTCGTCGGCGCAGATGACGATGAACCCGGTGCTCTTCGACAAGCTGCCCTACGACCCGGTGAAGGATTTCGAGCCGGTGTCGATGATCGGCATGTTTCCGGTGGTGCTCGCGGTGCATCCGATGGTGCAGGCGGTGTCGGTGCGCGAACTCCTCGCGCTCGCCCGCGCGCAGCCTGGCAAGCTCAACTACAGCGCCGGCTCCACCGCCTTCCAGCTGGTGACCGAGTTGTTCAAGCAGATGACCGGCACCGATTTCAACCACATCCCCTACAAGGGCAGCGCGCAGGCGGTGGCGGCGCTGCTCGCGGGCGACGTGCAGCTCACCTTCGTGGACAGCCCGGCGATCATGTCGCATGTGAAGGCGGGCAAGCTGCGCGGCCTGGCGGTAAGCACCGCCCAGCGGGTGGCGACCCTGCCCGAACTGCCAACGGTGGCCGAAGCCGGCGTCCCGGGCTATGAATTCGTGCTCTGGTCGGCGCTGTTCGCCCCCGGCGGCACTCCGAGGCCGATAATCACGAGGCTGCAGGAATTGGTGGTGAAGATCGTCAACACGCCTGCGATCCGGGAGAGGATTTCCGCTACCGGCACGATTCCGGTGGGCGGCAGCTCGCAGTCGCTTGCGGATACCATCAGCCGGTATATTGCGAAGAACGCACAGGTGGTTGCCACCGGCAACCTCAAAGCAAAATGAAATGCGCAAAATGAATCCGCGCATTGAAACCGCAGAATCCGTATTTCCGGAAAACGCAGCGCACCGTCCGGCCCTCGGCGCGCATCGTCGCTTCACAGGGTCCTTTTGAAGAGGGAAGATTCCATGAAACTCCGCTATGCACGGACCTTTGCGGCAATAGCCGCTGCTGCACTGCTCTGCGCCCCGGCGCTTGCCGCCGACAAGGTAAAGGTCGGTTTCATCTCCACACTCTCCGGACCCGCGTCCGCGCTCGGTGTGGACATGCGCGATGCCTTCCAGTTGTTCCTGAAGATGAGCAACAACAAGCTCGGCGGCCTGCCGGCGGAGCTGATCGTCGTTGATGACCAGCTCAACCCGGACACCGGCAAGCAGCTCGCCGACCGCCTGATCAAGCGCGAACGGGTGGACTTCATCACCGGGCTGGTATTCACCAACGTGCTGCTCGCGATCCAGCCGCAGGCACTGGAAGCCAAGACGATCATCATCAGCTCCAACCCCGGCCCTTCGCAGCTCGCGGGCGAACAGTGCAACAAGTACTTCTTCGCCAACTCGTACAACAACGACGTGAACATCGGCACCGCGCCCGGCATGGTGGCGCAGTCCAAAGGCTTCAAGAACGTCGTCGCGATCGCGCCGAACTACCCGGCGGGCCGCGATGCGATCACCGGCCTGAAATCGAGCTACAAGGGCAAGATCGCCGAGGAAATCTTCATCAAGCTCGGCCAGCTCGACTACGCAGCCGAACTCGCGCAGATCCGCTCGCTCAAGCCCGATGCGGTGGTGTACTTCCTGCCGGGCGGAATGGGCGTGAACTTCATCAAGCAGTTCGTGGGTTCCGGACTTTCCAAGGACACGACGCTGATCACCGGCAGCTCGGGCGCGGACGAGGACATCATCCCCGCGGTCGGCACGCCGATGCTCGGCCTGCTCAACACCTCCACCTGGGGCCATGATCTGCCCTACCCGGAGAACCAGAAGTTCGTCGCCGCCTTCGAGGAAACCTACAAGCGCATTCCCTCGGTGTACGCGGCGCACGCCTACGACACCGCGATGATGATGGATGCGGCGGTGCGCGACGTGAAGGGCAAGGTCGAGGACCGCGAGGCCCTGATCAAGGCCATCCGCGCCAAGCGCTACAAGTCGGTGCGCGGTGATTTCAGATGGCAGAACAACAACTTCCCGAGCCAGGAGTGGTACCTGCGCGTGGTCGCCAACGATTCCAAGGGCCGCATCACCAACAAGATCATCGGCACGCTCGCGAAAGACATGGGCGATGCACACACCGGCAAGTGCCCGATGAAGTGGTAAGCCTCGGCAGCTGAATGCCCGGTTCGCCGGGCACGCAATGAAAAAGCCCCGCGTTCTTTCGAAGACGCGGGGCTTTTGTTTTTCTGCAGCGCTTGGCGCGCTACGCGTTTCTGCCTTCGATGATCCCTACTTGGTCATCAGCTTCTTCAGGTAGGCGATGTTCTTCGGGCTCTTGCCTTCGAGATCCGCCCAAAACGCGTCGTAGGCACGCTGGCGGAATTCGGGGCCGAGGTTCACGATCTGCACGCCGCCTTCCTTCTGGATCTTTTCTTCCTCGGCAGCGAACTCGTCGCGCCACTTGGGCCACTGCTCGTCCACCCAGCGCGAGGTCGCGGCAACCACTTCCTGCTGCTTCGGGTTCAGGCTCTTCCAGCGGTCCTGGTTGATCATGATGTGCACCGACACGTTGAAAAAGCCCGGGTCGTAGCGATAGCGGGTCATCTTGATCCAGCCCATGTCCTTGATGCCAAGCAGCGGCCAGCCGTAGCCCTGCACCATGTTGCGCTCGAGCGCGGTGAAGACCTCGCCGGGCGCCGTCGGCACGACTTTCGC
>CAMBSA010000270.1 GCA_945869935.1 Bordetella parapertussis
CAAGGCATCGCGTGCCGCACCTTCCAAGGCATCGCGTGCCGCACCTTCCAAGGCATCGCGTGCCGCACCTTCCAAGGCACCGCGTGCCGCCCCGTCCAAGGTGCAGCGTGCCGCTGCGTCCAAAACACCGGGGGTTGCCGCAGGCAAAGCCCCTGCCATGGCCCCCGGTACCGCCGCACTCGTCCTGGGCGACCAGCTCTGGGCAGGCAACCCCGCGCTCGCGGCGATCGAGCGCGGCCGGGATCCGGTGCTGATGATCGAGGCACCCGGCGAATCCACCCACGTGTGGAGCCACAAGGCACGCACCGCGCTGTTTCTCTCGGCGATGCGGCATTTCGCGGCCGACATCGCGAAGGCCGGCCATGCGCTTCGCTACATCCGGCTCGCTGATCGCAAGGAAAACGACTACGGCGACCGCCTTTTCGCCGAACTCAAGGCCGCGAAAATCAAGCGCCTGCTCGTCACCGAACCCGGCGACCACCGCCTGTTGCTCGCGATTCGCGACGCATGCAAACGCAGCGGCACCGCGCTCGAAATCCTGACCGACACCCACTTCATCGTCGACACGCCCACCTTCCAGCGCTGGGCGGGCGACCGGCCGCACCTGCTGATGGAGAATTTCTATCGCGAGATGCGGCGCAAGACCGGCATCCTGATGCAGGGTGCCGAGCCCGCGGGCGGCGTGTGGAACTTCGACAAGTCCAATCGCGACGGCTTCCCGAGCATCGGCCCCGGCTCGATCCCATTGCCGAAGAAATTCAAACCCGACGCGATCACCCGCGAAGTGATCAAGGAAGTGACAGCGCGTTTCCACGACCATCCCGGCGAACTCTCCAGTTTCGACTGGCCGGTGACGCGCGCGGACGCGCTCGAGGCGCTGGACGATTTCGTTCGTCACAGGCTTGTCACCTTCGGCAGGTATCAAGACGCCATGTGGACCGGAACACCGTTTGCATGGCACTCGCGCCTGTCGGCCGCGCTGAATCTGCATCTTCTTGACCCGCGCGAGGTGATCGCAGCCGCCCTGGTGCGCCTGAACGAACACCGGCTGCCGTTGCCCGATGTCGAGGGCTTCGTGCGGCAGATCCTCGGCTGGCGCGAATTCGTGCGCGGCATCTACTGGCTCGACATGCCGAAGCTGGAAAAGCTCAATCATCTGAAGCACACCCGCGCGCTGCCCGCGTGGTACTGGACCGGCAAGACCGGCATGGCCTGCATGCAGGACACCGTCGGCCAGACTCTGAAGCACGGCTACGCGCATCACATCCAGCGCCTGATGGTGACCGGCAACTTTGGCCTGATTGCCGGTCTCGATCCGTCGCAGGTCTGCGACTGGTATCTCGCGGTGTACGTGGACGCGGTCGACTGGGTGGAGCGCCCCAATACCGCCGGCATGGCGCTCTATGCCACCGGCCCGCGCTTCACCTCCAAACCCTATGCCGCCTCCGGCGCCTACATTCGCCGCATGAGCAACTACTGCGAAGGCTGCCGCTACAAGAGCGACATCCGTTCGGGCGAGAACGCCTGCCCGTTCAACGTTTTCTACTGGGACTTCCTCGACCGCAACGAGAAGATGCTATCGGGCAATCCGCGCACCGCGCTGATGGTGAAAAACCTCGAGAGGCTCACCGCCGACGAGCGCCGCGCGATTAGAGAGCAGGCCAAACGCTATGCCTCGAATCTGGACGCCCTATGAGTGATTACGGATTGCTGCCGCCGAGCGATACCAAATTGCGCGCTACCGCACAGAAAATCGCATGCGCGAAGGCCACGATAGTCCACTAGCCGATACTCGACCGCCATGCTCTATCCCGACCTGTTCAAGACCTTCGAGCGCCTTCGCTGGGACCTGTCCAAGGACGTCCCCTGGGAGAGCTTTGATCCGGTTCTGCTCACCGACGAGCAGGCACTCACCATCAAGATGAACGCGATCACCGAGTGGGCTGCCCTGCCCGCCACCGAGATGTTCCTTCGCGACAACCGCCATGACAGCGACTTCTCCGCCTTCATGTCGGTGTGGTTCTTCGAGGAGCAGAAGCACTCGCTGGTGCTGCTCGAATACCTGCGCCGCTTCCGCCCGGACCTGATGCCCACCGAGGACGAACTGCACGCGGTGCGCTTCGAATTCGACCCGGCCCCGCCGATCGACACCCTGATGCTGCACTTCTGCGGCGAGCTGCGCCTGAACAACTGGTACCGCTGCGCCGCCGAGTGGCACACCGAACCGGTGATCCGTGCGATCTACGAACTCATCGCCCGCGACGAGGCGCGTCATGCCGGCGCTTACCTGCAATACCTCAAGCGCGCGGTGCAGCGCGGCGGCGATGCGGCGCGCGCGTCGCTCGCAAAAATCGGCATGCTGATGGCGAGTTCCGCCCGCTCGGGCAAGCCGCTGCACCCGACCAATCTGCACGTGGCAAAGTCGCTTTTTCCCAACGACACCGTGCAATCGCGCTTGCCCGACCCCGGCTGGCTGGAACGCTGGCTCGACACGCAGATCCGCTTCGACAAGCGCTGGGAGGCGAAGGTGATCGACGCGATCCTGCGCAACCTGTCGGTGCTGCTCGAGCGCAGCTTCACCACCGTGCAGGAATTGAACCGCTATCGCAAGAGCCTCGTCCTGTCGGCTCCGCAGCCTGCCTTACAGGTTAAGTTGAACCAGTTCTGAACGCGAATCGCCTTCTTTACATCGCGGATACTGGGGGCTTCAGAAAAATGTTCAACTTTACGACGGAAATTCGTGCCGGACCGGCAATCCGCCTTGTCCGCGCACACACGGGGTGCTAGCGTTCGCTTCTCCATACACTCTGCCGCGCCGCCACCCAGGCGACGCCCGAACCCCGTGAACGCACAATCCGCCACCGGACGGCGCCACGCCGTCGTCTCCGGGCACCCGCTCGCCACCGAACATGCACTCGCGGTGCTCGCCGACGGCGGCAACGTCGTCGATGCGGCGATCGCGGGGGCGGCGACTCTCACCGTGACCCTGCCCCACGCCTGCTCCCCCGGCGGTGATGTATTCGCGCTCGTGCATCACGACGGCCGCACGCACGGCATCAACGGCTCGGGCACTGCGCCCGCAAAACTGCCCGCCGGCCTGCCGCCGGAAAAGCTCGCGGGCGGTGCGCTCAGCATCGGCGTGCCGGGCGCGCTTGGCGGCTGGGAGACGATTCACCAGCGCTTCGGCAAGCTGCCCTGGCAGACGCTGTTCGCGCGCGCGGTAGCCGCAGCGCGCGCCGGCTTTACACCCTCGCCCGACCTGCTCGCCGCGCGGCGCGTGTTCGATACCGGCGTGCGCGGCGATCCCGGCTGCAATGCGCTCTACGGCGCGCTGCGCGAGGGCGAACGCCTGAAGCAGCCCGCGCTTGGCGACACGCTGGAGGAAATCGCCCGCGAGGGCGCACGCGCCTTCTATCAGGGCGCGATCGGCGAGCGGGTGTGCGCGACGGTGCAGGCGCGCGGCGGCGTGCTCTCGCGCGAGGACCTCGCCGCCTTTCGTCCGGTAGATGTCGCGCCGATCGAAACCACCTACCGCGGACACACGGTTCGCGCGATGCCGCCCAACTCCTATGGCCTCTTCATGCTGCTGCAACTCGCAGCGCTCGAAGGCGTCGACCTGTCGGCCGAGCCGCGCGGCAGCGCATCGCGCATCGCCTGCCTGATCCGCGCCGCGCGCGCGGCTTTCGCCGCGGGCGATGCGTATGTGCTCGATCCCGCTCGGGCTCCCGACGTGCAGGAAGCGTTCAGCGCGGAACGCGTGCAGGCGCTGCGCGATGCAGTGCGCACCCGCGGCGATTCCCGCGCCGGCGCCTCGCCCTCGAACGGCACCGCGGTGATCTCGGTGGCGGACGCCGCGGGCAATGGCATCACGCTCGTGCAAAGCGTATTTATGCCCTTCGGCGCAATGGTGGCGGATACCGCCACCGGCATCGTGATGAACAACCGTCTGCTCGGCTTTGCCACCGATCCCGCGCATCCGAACGCGCCCGCCGCACGCAAGCGCCCGGCGCACACGCTCAACCCGGCGATGGTGATCCGTGACGGTCGCCTGCGCTGGCTGATGGGCACGCCCGGCGGTTCCGGCCAGACGATCACGCTCACCCAGGTACTTACCCATTGCGTCGACGACGGCCTCGGCCTGGCAGACGCGATCACCGCGCCGCGCTGGTCAATGGACCTCAAGGGCAATGCGCTGGTCGAACCCGAGGCCGAACGCGGAATCATCGAGTCGCTTGTGGCGCTCGGCATCACCGCGCGCGATGCC